>CAZTXR010000102.1:0-7049 GCA_964617605.1 uncultured Clostridia bacterium
CTGCAAAGTCTGCTCTTTGGTCATATTGTCCCGGCAAATATTCAATAGCAAACACCTGCCCTGATAAATCAACATCCTCAAAATACACATTATCCTGGTTGGGCTCAGAAAATACAGTAGCAATACTTTTTTTAAAATCTTCCTCATCAATATTTGAAACTGTATATCTGTTCAGTATTCTAAGGTTCGTTAATTTCCCAATATTCAGATTTTCCTTTAAACTATTTAATAAATTCATTGCCTCAGTATTGAAACCTAATCTTTTTTCTGCATATACTCTTTTAACATCAAAGTTCATAAGCAAACCATCCTTTGTTATCTTTTTCAAAATAATAATATCAAATATAAAATCCCTTGTCAACCATATATCTATAGATTAAGGCATAAAATATATCACATATTCGTTATATTGCGAACTTATGTATATTATATTATACCATCATTCGTATTTATTATGAATTAAGAAAAATATGCCAAGGGCGAAAAAAATATATGTCACTCTAAGCACAGCAAATATTCTATTTTACAAAAAAAGAGACCTGGCTCTAACAAGAAAAACTATGCGGATAGTCTTTGCCGGATAGAGAAAGGTCCCCCTGCTATTAGATTTTTCACTACAATTTACTTCTTATTCTATATACTCTCTTGCTTCTTCTTCACCTCTTAGGACCCTAAGTGCTCCGTAAGCCAAAGCTTCCATTTCATTTTCACCGGGCATGATTTCTACAGGCCCTATAAATGAAACTCTGTTTTTTATCCAAGAGGTAAGTATTTCTGAGTAAGCTATACCACCGGTAAGAATTATTACATCCACTTTTCCTTCTACAACCGTAGCAAGCTCACCTATTCCTTTTGCAATTTGATATGCCATAGCTTCATAAATCAATTTGGCATATTCATTGCCTTCCGAAATCATTCTTTGTACTTCCCTTGCATCAATAGTGTTTAAGTATGCCTTTAAGCCGCCATTTCCTCTTAATTTTCTCTGCATTGTTTTCTTGTCAAACTTTCCTGAATAGCACAGGTTTATAAGCTCTCTGCAAGGCACCCTGCCTGCTCTTTCCGGTGAAAAAGGACCCTCATCATCGGAAACCAAATCAATAATTTGACCCTTGTGATGAAGATTAATTGATATACCGCCCCCTAAATGTGCAACAATAATATTAAGGTCTTCGTATTTTTTCCCCAAGCTCTTAGAATATTTTATTGCCATTGCCCTTG
Organism: uncultured Clostridia bacterium; assembly: GCA_964617605.1. Classification (GTDB taxonomy): domain Bacteria; phylum Bacillota; class Clostridia; order Tissierellales; family Sedimentibacteraceae; genus Sedimentibacter. The sequence continues at coordinate 1,222 of CAZTXR010000102.1, forward strand.
TATTTAATACATGGCTGGTGCTGGCTCTTGCTATATCCGGCATGCCTGATATTCTTGCAATTTCAGGAAATTCATCAGTCATAACAGAGTCATAAATATAGGACGGAACATGAGCTTCCTTGGCTATATCATAACCAATTGGTGCTGCTAAATTTGATGCATGCTCCATAACCGGATGATTTTCCACCCTGTCAAGCATTATATCATTAATCTTATAGGCCCCTGACTTAACCGGCAGAAGCATCCCTCCCCTTGTGACTACACATGACAAATCTTTTACATCAAAGTTCATTTCCTTTAAATATGACCTTACAAATTCCAATCTCATGTTAAGCTGATCTTGAACATCATCAAATGAATTTATTAATTCATCCGAATGGCTTAAATTTTTTACGAATACTTCTTTGTCATCTTCATATAATGCAATTTTTGTTGAGGTTGAACCGGTATTTACCACAAATATTTTATAGCTCATATATGCCTTCCTTTTTAAACAGCATTCATTCCTTCATTAAATGCTTTAATGTTTAATTCTGCAAATTGTTCTTTAACCTGGCTTTTTATCACAGCTTCCCAGTCAATATCTGTTAAATTCATGGACTTGATGAGAGAACCTAAAAGCACTACATTCATGACCTTGGTATTACCCAATTTTTCAGCTATTTCTCCTGCGTTTACAACCTTTGTTTTAGCTTTGCCCTCAATCATTTCTATTATTCCTTGAGGATAATCAATTTTTCCCATCAATATGGGTGCAGAAGGTATTATATAATCATTTATTACAACAACCCCATCCGGCTTCAAATATTCCAACCATCTTAATGTTTCCATTTTTTCAAAGGAAACTAAAATATCCGCTTCACCGATTCCGATAATAGGCGAGAAAACTTCACTTCCAAATCTTACCTGAGTTGAAACGCTGCCTCCTCTTTGTGCCATACCATGAATTTCAGACATTTTAACGTCATAACCTGCTTCCGTAAGACCTGTTGACAATATTTTACTCACTAATATTGTTCCCTGACCGCCAACTCCTACCAATAAAATATTTTTAGTATCTTTCATATCATTCACCTACCTTACTTATTGCTTTAACAGGACAAACCTGCAGACATAATTCGCAGCCTACGCATTGAACTTTATTTATTGAAGATTTCTTTATATCCTTTACAAAAACAATAGCCGGACAACCTGTGCCTACACATTTTTTACATCCTATACATATGCTTTGGTCAACTTCGCAATAACCTTCAATAGGTCCGAATTCTTCTAAATCTTCTTTCGTGTACACCTTAAGTGCACATGGATACCTTGAAATGATTACAGATGGTTCATTCAGCCCATAAGCCCAATCCAGTGCTGCCTTTGTTTCATCCTGATCCAAAGGATTTACTGTTCTGATGTTTGTAATTCCAAGAGCTCTTACAACAGGTTCTATTTCAACTGTATTGGTTTTTTCGCCTTGTAGTGTGTATCCTGTTCCCGGATTTTCCTGATGACCTGTCATGGCAGTAATTCTGTTGTCTAAAATACATGTTATTGTATTACCATTGTTAAATACAACATCTAATAAACTTGTCATTCCTGAATGGAAAAATGTTGAATCCCCTATTGCTGCCACTACACGTTTTTTGTCATTGTTTTTTTCAAATATCTTTTTAGCGCCATGCGCCATGCTTACGCTTGCCCCCATGCATACACATGTATCTGTTGTATTTAAGGGAGGTGAGCCGCCCAATGTATAACAACCTATATCTCCTGTTACCACAGTATCTTTTCTTTTTGATAATTGATAATAAAATGCACGGTGAGGACAACCGGCACACAAAGTTGGAGGTCTTCCAACAGCTATGGTTCTGTCATAATCAATTATTGCATTTTCAGTATTGAATACAGACTTTTTAACTATATCCGGATTGAGTTCCCAAGTATTTGGTATCAGCTCTTTACCGATGCACTTGATACCTGCAGCCTTTATTTGTTCTTCCATAAAGGGCTCTAATTCTTCGATAACATAGAGAGTTTCAACTTCTTCGGCAAACTTCTTAATCTTTTCCATTGGAAGAGGGAATGTAAATCCTAACTTTAAATAAGAAGCACTCTTGCCAAAAACCTCTTTGGCATATTGATAAGCAACTCCTGCTGATATAACACCTATTTTTTTGTCATTCCACTCTGTATAATTTAAATCAGTTTCATTTGAAAATTCTGTCAGCTTCTTTAATCTGTCTTCAACAACCAGGTGCAATGCTTTGGCATTAGCAGGCGTAACAATGTATTTTGTTGGATTCTTGGCATATGGTTTGATTGGAACTTCTGTTCTTTCTTTTGTTTCTACCAAGGATTTGCTGTGGCAAATTCTTGTTGTCATTCTTAGCAATACCAGCGTATCAAACTTTTCGCTTATTTCCATGGCTCTTGACACCATGTCTTTGCACTCTTGAGAGCTGCTTGGTTCAAGCATTGCTACCTTGCCCATTTTGGCGTAGTATCTGTTGTCTTGTTCGTTTTGAGATGAATGCAGCCCCGGGTCATCGGCACTTATTAAAACCATTCCCCCGTTTACTCCCGTGTAGCCTAATGTAAAAAACGGATCCGCAGCAACATTAAGCCCTACATGTTTCATTGCTGCCAAAGTTCTTGCCCCTGCATAGCACGCACCTATGGCGGATTCTACCGCAACCTTTTCGTTTGGTGCCCATTCTGCTATTATTTCCTTATGCGGGGCTATATTTTCCAGTATTTCTGTACTTGGAGTGCCCGGATATGCGGCAGCATAATGAACACCCGCTTCATAGGCTCCCTGAGCAATTGCCTCATTGCCTGTCATTAAATATTTCATTTTCGTCCTCCCTTTTTAAATTTACTTTCAATTATTTTGCACTTATCATAGTTAAGTTCATAATTTCATTTTCAAGGCTTAAAATATTGTTATTAATTTTATTAAATTCATCTTTATCAATCATTTGACCCTTTAAGTAACTCTCTGTGTTTTTTAGAGCATATTCAAAAGCTGATTTTAATCTTTCAACCTCATGCAATAATTCCTGAACATGCTCTTTCTTGGCTTCTTCTTCTATTGGATTTTCCAATAATAGTTCATTAATAACATTTTTCTTCTTAATATCATAAATAACATTATATTCAGGAACTGTGCACCTAATGTTAAACTTATTTTCAACTTCTTTTGCAAAAGCTTCTTTTGCTTCTTTTTCACCATGAACAATAAAAATTTTAGCCGGTTTTTCCTTAAAAGCTCCTATCCAATTAAGAAGGGCTATTTTATCTGCATGCCCCGAAAATCCTTCAACGTTGTATATTTCTGCATTAACCTTAATATCGTCACCAAATAATTTTACAATCTTTTCACCGTCCAAGAGCCTTCTTCCCAAGGTGCCTTCAGCCTGATAGCCCACAAATACAATGCTTGCTTCTCTTTTCCACAAGTTGTGTTTCAAATGATGTCTTATTCTTCCGGCTTCACACATACCGCTGGCTGAAATTATAATTTTGGACTCAGCTGAAAAATTTAATCTTTTTGATTCTTCTGCACTTTGTGTGAAATGAAGGTTCTCAAAATCCAAAGGATTGTCCCCATTTATTATATAATTTTTTGCTTCATCATCAAAGGCATTGGAATTTCGTTTAAATATTTCTGTTGCCTTTAAGGCAAGGGGACTGTCTATATATACAGGTATCTTTTTTAGTTCATTTTCCCTTGTTCCGATTTCGTTCAAATGACTGTCATAATATTTATTAAGCTCATAGATAAGTTCTTGTGTTCTTCCTACCGCAAAGGAAGGAATTATTACACTGCCTCCTCTCTTGCTTGTTTTTAAAATTATATTTATAAGCTCCTCTGTTCTTTGTTCAATATTCTCATGAATTCTATCTCCGTAAGTTGCTTCCATTATTAAATAATCCGCCTTATCTATTACGGCAGGATCCTTCAACAAAGGTTTCTCATGCATTCCCAAATCTCCGGAATACACTAACTTCATTGTATCCTCTTCGTCCTTTATCCATATTTCTATAATGGATGAACCTAAAATATGACCTGCATCGTTAAATTTAAGGGTGATATTTTCATCAATATTAATTATTTGATCATATAAAACAGGTTTGAAAAACTGGAAGCTGTCCATTGCATCTTGCTGAGTGTACAAGGGCTCAACAGTTTTTTTCCCCGAACGCTTGGCCTTATTGTTTTTCCAATCTGCTTCAGTTTCCTGTATATGAGCTGAATCTATAAGCATTATCTGACAAAGGTCATATGTTGGCTTTGAGCAATATATTTCTCCTTTAAAACCTTTCTTAACCAACAAAGGAATTCTTCCGCTGTGGTCGATATGACTGTGGCTCAATAACAGGCAATCGATTTCAGAAGGGTTGATTTCTAATTCTTCCGCGTTTAAGTCCTCATCCTTGCCCTGATACATGCCGCAATCAAGCATAATGTTTTTGCCTTGTGCTTGAATTAAGTGGCATGAACCTGTAACACCTTTTACTGCACCTAAAAATCTTATTTTCATTATTACACCTCTTTTGTGTTCTAACAATATACGTTGAGTATAAATATTATTTGTTCATATATTAAGTATGACAAAAAAATTCATTTATGTCAATGGAAGTTTGTCAACTGCATAGAAGGCCGAAATTCTGTGTTACGGCTTGCTCCCCAAAGGTGTGTCAAGCGAAATGACGTTGCCGACACCCTCTTTTTTAAATACTTGATTATCATGGCGATAAAAATAAAAAGATGTCTTCATTATTGAAAACACCTTCAAAAATAAAAATCTGCTATCTAATGGTTTAGGCATTAGCTTTCCATTTGTCTTGATAAAAATATACTTGCTGTTTTAATTAATTTTTCTTCTATTTCAGTCATCTTGGAGTTTTTTTCCTTCGATAAAAGCATTACTGCTCCAATTGGGTCTCCATGAACTAAGATCGGTGATATAACCTGACTTATATAGTTATCAGGGTTAAACTCATTAGCAGTAATTCTGATTGGTTTAGAATTCTGATTTGTTATATAAACTTCTCTGCCTTCAATTATCTTTTCCAATTCAGGGCTAAGTCTTTTTTCTGCATAATCTTTCTTGGAACTTCCGGAAACAGCAATTACGCCGTCTCTGTCAGTGATTATTGCTATATGTCTTGTTGTTTCAAATAATGATTCCACATATTCGCCTGCAAATTCAGTCAATTCTCCAATTGGTGAATATTTCTTTAAAATTATTTCACCTTCTCTATCTGTAAATATTTCTAAAGGGTCTCCTTCACGTATTCTTAAGGTTCTTCTTATCTCTTTAGGAATAACTACTCTGCCTAAGTCATCAATTCTTCTGACAATTCCGGTTGCTTTCATTACTTATGTTCCTCCAATTACATATTTTATATTGACATTTCCTTTAATATTTTCTATTATTTGCACTTTAATAGATTTTATCCTCATATGTTTACATATTCATGTAAATTTTATAAAAATTCTTAGAAATATCATTTACATTATATAGGAAGTACTTATAATTATCAACAAAATTTTACTTAATTTAACAAATTATTAGATCATTCTACTTTATGACTATTTCTGCTGATTCTTCCAATGCCTTCAAAAGGTCTTCATACTTATATGTTTTATAATATTCAGTCAGTTGGTCTTTTTCAGTTTCCACATTTATATCTTCATCTACAATCCTGTCAGTTAATTTAATGATGTGATATCCAAAATCAGTTTGGACCGGAGCACTGACTTCTCCTATTTCCAAAGCAAATGCTGCTTCAGAAAAAGGCTGAACCATTTTTGCATAGTTGAAGTAATCTAA
>CAZTXR010000103.1:0-6965 GCA_964617605.1 uncultured Clostridia bacterium
ATGATTAAAATAAAGGGGGACGTTATATTTAAATGTTACACGTGTTTTCTTTTTTTATATTATGTGATAATTTGATTATTTTATTCAACAAAGGCTAAAATTTATTCAGGCGGATTTCTGCTTTGAATAAATCTCCGTCTATGCTTAAGTTAAGAGTACCCTTTTGTACTTCCATTAAGCTTTTGGCAATTGCAAACCCTAAGCCATATCCTTCGGAGCTCCTTGATTCATCTCCCCTTTTGAATCTTTCCATCAATTCATCGACGGGAATATTTAATTCATAAGCAGAAATATTTTTAAAGCTTATAAAAACATTATTATCATCTTGGGAGCTTTCAATATATACCCTGGAGCCTCTTAAGGCATATTTGAAAATATTGGATAAGAGGTTTTCCATTACTCTGCTTAAAAGTCTGCCGTCAGCCTTGGCATATATTTTTTCACCGGAAATTACTTTGAATATTAAATTTGATTCATTGATTTTTTCGTCTAATTCACCTAAAAGTTGTTCAATTAAAGAATTAATGTGCACTTTTTCAAACTTTGGCTCAATATTTCCGCTGGTTGCCTTAGCCGCATCAAACAAATCTTCGGTTAATTTTTTAAGTCTGTCGGACTTGCGCTCCAATACATCCAAATATTTTGGCGCATTCACAGAATTCAGACCTTCCCTTTTCAATAAATCCACATAGGATATGATAGATGTAAGAGGGGTTTTAATATCATGAGATACATTTGTTATCAATTCAGTTTTAAGCTTTTCGCTTTTTACTTCACTTTGGACTGCTGCCTTAAGTCCTGAAGTAATTTCATTAATATCTGAAGACAGTTGCTTAAATTCACCGTCTCCTTTTAATTCTATCTTGTATTCATAATCACCGCTTTTAGCAACTTGTAAGCCTTCCTGAATTTTTTGAAAAAGTGTCACCTTATTATAAATAATATATATTGAAGCTAATATAAGTGCCCCCACAAGGACAGGCTTATCTGCTGCGTAGGCTGCTGCTAAAATTACCAATATTGCCGCCCCGGTTGTTTTGTACATGAGGGGTCCCGATGCTGCCATTTTTAGCAAGGTTTCAACAGTAGCTGACAAAATTATATATAATACCGAATGCCTGATAATTGTTCTGTTTTTTATATGTCTTACTAGGGAAAGAAGAAGTATGAGCACTATGGCAGATAATATTGCTGTAATAATCATCATTGCAAGCCTCATGAGGTTTTCGCTGATGGATTTGATATCCAAAACACTGTAAAATTCAAGCTTAACTGCTGCAATAATTCCTGCTGTAATCATTAAATTTAAATCTGTAAATAAACTGTCAAAGGATGTAAGATGTATTTCTTCATTTCCCGCTATCTTACCGGTTGAAGATATGAGATAGAAGAGACAAAATACGGAAAAAAGCAAAGATATGATTATTACCGCTGTATTTCTTATCAATATTTGCCTGTCTGAATTCCATCTGTTTGCTCTGCGAAAGAGTGCATCATCTTCAATAGCCGCAAATATTTTCAATTTTTTATTAAATGTCTCTGATTCAAATATATCTGTTAAGGGGTCTGATACATTTCCTCCATTTTCAGGTTTAAGCTCAATTCCTTTTTCGTCCAATACAATGTATGCATGCCGAAGCATATAAAAATCCTTGCTTGAATTATTTGTATTGGATATTTCATTTTCTCCATCTGTGGCATAATATATATAACCTTGGGGAAGGTTTAAATCGCTGATTATTTTTTCATAGCTTGCTAAGTCTGCATTTATCAGAGATTGTTTTATTTCTTCAATTTCATGCTGCCTTTGTTCAAAAAATAATTCTCTTATTTCTGAATTATCTTCATAATTATTTTCTGCAATAAAATTATTATATAAATTTGTAAGCTGCCAATTATCATTGATACCTATTTTTTCGACCGTTCCCCCGCTTAAAATATAGTTTTCGTTTTTATAAACCCTGATAACAAATTCAAGGCGGTTTGCGGCAAATCTTAAGTCATTGCTGACTGTATTGCTGTCTAAATAGCTTTTGACTGCAATACTTTCATAATTTTTAACCTTTAAATATATATTTAAGGATGATGATACAGCTATCATAAGAAAAACTATCAGCGTAACAAATGCTGATAATTTTGTTATATATTTTCTTTTAAATGTCTTCCACTTTGTAACCAACACCCCACACCACCTTAAGGTACCTTGGATTCTTAGGATCAATTTCTATTTTTTCTCTTATTCTTCTTATGTGAACAGCCACTGTATTTTCAGGATTAAAGGATGGCTCGTTCCACACATTTTCATAAATTTCATCTATTGAATAAACTGCTCCCTTGTTTTTGGTTAATAATAATAATATTTTATATTCCACGGGAGTAAGCTTTACTAATTCTCCGTCTACGGAAACTTCCTTTCTTTCATCATCAATCATTAAGCTTCCTGTTTTATAATGGTCTGTTTTCTCCATTTCTGAAGCACCACCAAGGGCTGTATATCTTCTAAGATGAGATTTTACCCTTGCAATAAGCTCTAATGGATTAAATGGTTTTGTTATATAATCATCTGCCCCCATATTAAGCCCTAATATTATATCTGTTTCTTCGGATTTTGCAGATAACATAATTACAGGTATATTTTTTATTTCCCTAATTTTTGTGGTAGCCTTTATACCATCCATTTCCGGCATCATTATATCCATTATTATTAAATGTACTTCGTCTTTTTGCACTATTTCAATTGCTTGCATTCCTGTATAGCATTTTAAAATATTATATCCTTCACTTTTTAAGTAAGCTTCTATGGCTTCTACTATTTCTTTGTCGTCGTCACAAACTAATATGTTCATTATTTTGCCTCCTGCTGAGTTAAATATTAACATGAATTTCTTAAGTTTCAATTAATAAGAGGCGGATTTATTTTCCGCCCTCATTTGTTATTCTGCGTACATATTCAATCCCTTTCTCACAGCATCTATAACAGACTCTTCAAGATCAATTCTGTAGTCTCTTGATACTGTTTTTTCCGCCTTGCTCAAATCATAATCCTGACCGTTCCATAAAACCGCTAATTTTATTCTGTCATATTGTCCGATAATATTAAACATATTTTCATACCATAAAGTTTTGTCTCCCCCTGCTGAGGCACAGCTGAATTCTGTTATCATCATGGGGTGGGTGAAATGCTCAATATAATCATAATAAAAATGGTCGTAAGCTTCCGAGAAACTTCTCCAAGTTTCTCCCCTGTAGTAATTTCCTGTGTTATATGACGTTAAACCTACAATATCAACGTATTTGTCGCCGGGATAGTAGCATAAATAGTTGTTGTAAGAAAAATCAGGGAATGATAATTCATTTGGATTCCATACCCATATTAAATTATCTACACCATATTCTTCAAATTTATTATATATATATTTCCAGCAATCAATAAATAAATCCGTATCTTTTCCTACCTTGTGGGAGCTGTACAAGACCCATTCACCGTTCATTTCGTTATTTAGTCTGAACAAAAGAGGATAATCATATTCATTAAAGCTTTGCGCTAAATTTTCTAAATATTCGTCGTATTTTCCTGCCAATATATCTAAGGTTATATCCTTTTCCATATTATTTTCATCATTGTCAATAGTATACAAGGTATATTCAATTACCTTGCCTAATTCCTTAGCAGTGTTCATGCTTTCAGTTTTAAAGGGCACAGAAAAGTTATTGTACAAGAGGGCAAGGGGGAACTTGTAGTTTAATTTATTTTCAATTTGTGTAATTCTATAGCCGTACATGGGAAAGGCAGGTTCAAATATTCCAAAGTTTACCTTCTCGTTGTTTATAAAATACTTATCATAAAATTCCTGAGTTTTTTCATCGAAATTTTTCTTTTCCGGTTGAAATACTTCATCCTTTTTTAAAACACCCGTCTTCTCTATAAATCCAATATAGGGCATTATTTTTTCAATGTATATGGGGCTTGATGATTTCATAAATACGGTTATTGCTTCGTATGTATTTCTTGCAAATGTTATGGTTCCATAATAATTTCTGTCAGCTTCATCGGTTTTTACCTTTCTTCTTTCAAAGAGAGTTATATGACCTGACAGCCCCTTAAAATTATGATTGTATTCATTTGTAATTTCAAATTCAGGGTTTTTAAGTATTCCTCGATTGCCGTAGTTTATGTGTGTGGCGTGGGAATTTATCGTATTGTAAAAATTATCATAAAAAACTTCCACTACCAAATCATCTGATTCAAAACGACTTTTTACACTGACAATTTGTTCATTAAGCTCTAAATTATCCAAAAGTACTATTTCATATCCGTAAGGATGGTGCGTATACTTATTGTAGCCTGAAGAATATTGCGTTAATTCTGTGCTTTCATCTCTTTCTGAAGGTAGGGGGTCTGTGATTCTTGTTGCCTGTACCGGGATATTTGTAAATGTCAATGCGAAAATTAATGCAATCAGTATTCTTTTCATCTGTTTCTCCTTATTTATGACTTGGCCAAGGGCTTGCTTGTTTATGGCCACCTGACTTGTCTTGGGTCTGCCGCTGCATGTTCTCTACAGTTGCTCGTACATGGGAGGTCAGAACATCTTCATTTTAACAAATATAGCAAGTCAAGTCAAACTTAATGTCGCTTGCTTTGTCATCCTGAGTGTTAGCGAAGGATCTCATGTTTTACTCATAGCGCTGATAAAAAATATAATTGTTAATAAAGAATTAGTATGCTATAATCCTTTTAATGTAGGAGGCGAAGCCATGGTTACTGCGGATACTTTTAAAAGAGGTTTTAAAAACGGCATATCTGCGCTTATAGATTTATCGAAAATGTTGGTTCCTGTATATATTGCAGTTCAGCTGCTTTCTGTTTCAGGGCTTCTAAATATAATCTCTGAAGTATTCAGGCCTGTAATGTCATTTATAGGACTGCCGGGTGAAGCTTCGCTGATAATAATTTTGGGGTATTTTTTGGGAACATATGCAGCCTTAGGCGCAATTGCAGCCATTGAGCTGACAGGAATCCAAATAACAACAATTGCTGTTATGCTTTCAATTTCACATGCCCTGATAACGGAATCGGCAATAATAAAAAAATTAGGTGTAAGTGCAGCTGCCAGTGTAGCAGTAAGGGTAAGCTTCTCAATTTTAATGGGATTTTTATATTATAGGATATTCGGGTGATACTTATGGGTGCAATTTTAGAAATATTCATAGATTTGTTGGTTTTTATTTGGGGTATAGCAAAAATGCTGATACCGATTATGATTGTAATAGAAATATTTAAGGACACAAAATTAATTGACAAAATATCTGATTGGTTCTATCCGGTTTCAAAATTCTTCACCATAAGCAAGACAGCCGGTGTATCTCTTTTGTTTGGAATGTTTTTCGGGATTACGATAGGAGCAGGTGCCATCATTCAAAGTGTAAAAGATTACAATGTTGACAAAAGAAGTGTTTTTTTAATCAGCATGTTTATATCTCCATGCCATGCAATATTTGAAGATTCTTTTATAATGGGGGCTGCGGGTGCCAGTATTATTCATTTGTTGTCTGCAAGATTTATTTCTGCAATAATCGTAACCTTTGCCTTATCGAGGTTAATAAAAAAAGAAGAGACTGCATGACAAGGACATGACAAGGGGACGGGGTTGCTGTCAATATTGACAGCAACCCCGTCCCCTTGTCATGTAACTCAGAATGATACCATTAATTCAAATCTTTCAATTCTGTTTCATCTTTCTTATAAAGAGCAAATTTACCGTATCCGTATCCTTGAAACTGATTTAATTGCTTGCTTAATTTTTTAGCCTTTTCATATACAGATACTGAATATCCTGATTCCCGTATGCTTTCTGCTTTGGCAAGAACATCTATGTACCTGTCTGCCGGCTCATATAAAAGCACTATCTTTTCCAAATCGGGAACCTTGAAATTTTCTTCCATAAGCTGATTTACCAATCTTTCAAATCCAATTGAAAAACCAATAGCCGGTATTTTCTCACCTATGAAATTTCCCACCATCTCATCGTATCTGCCGCCGCCGGCAATGGAATAGCCTAAATTTTTGTATGCTATTTCAAATATTGAACCCGTGTAATATCCCATTCCTCTTATCAAGGTAAAGTCAAATACCACATCATATTTACCGTTGGCATATATATTTGATTCTTGCAGTATTTCTTTAACTTCCAATACCACATCCCGGGCCACCCCGTATTCTTCAAGGCAGTCAGTACCTTTTTCATTGATAGTTTCCAATGCTTCCACTAATTTTTCCACTGACAGATTATTGTAATTATTTAATTCTTTCTTTACGCCGGTCATGCCTATTTTATCTAACTTATCGACAATGATGCAAACTCCGTCAAATTCTTCCTCAGTAAATCCGCAGTTTAAAATTACAGCCTTCAACACTCGCCTGTCATTGAAACGCACCATGAAATCCGTAACATTAAGTGCTGTAAGAGCTTTGGCAGTTGTTGCAATAAGCTCTAATTCGGCTGCCTTGGTTCCGTCTCCGATTATATCAATATCGCACTGTTTAAAGCTTCTGTATCTCCCTTTTTGAGCTCTTTCCGCTCTGAATACATTGCCGACCTGAAGTGCCTTAAATACTGTTGGCAAGCTTGACCGGTTATTGCAGTAAAAACGGCTCAGGGGAACTGTCAGGTCATATCTTAAGCCTAAATCAGCCAAATCTTCCTCAGATAACAATAGCTCTTTGTCAAGATTCAGCTTATCCCCTCTTTTTAAAATTTTATAAATAAGTTTAAGGTTTTCTCCTCCGTCGCTGCCTACCAAGTTTTCTATATTTTCCACAACAGGTGTTTCAATAAGCTCGAAACCGCTTTTTTTGTAGGTATTGACTATTACCCCTTCCACATAATCTCTGATCTCTTTTTCCCGGGGGGTTATATCTCTCATTCCCTTTGCAGGGTTTAAATTTACTTTCATTTTTCCTC
>CAZTXR010000104.1:0-6860 GCA_964617605.1 uncultured Clostridia bacterium
AAATTTTCCCTTATATTTTAGCGATTATATTTGCAATTAATTTATTTATACAATCCGGTGCAGAGCAATTTATTGTAAGTATACTTAAACCAATTACTTCAATGGTGGGGTTTCCACCGGAATTATTATCATTGTCAATAGTAAAGCCCTTGTCCGGCAGTGGCTCCTTAGGTGTTTTTCAAACAATTTTGGATAGTTATGGAGCAGACTCTTATATAGGGCGAAGTGCCTCTGTCATAATGGGTTCATCAGAAACCATATTTTATACTACGGCAGTTTATTTCGGTTCAGTAGGAATATCAAATTACAGATATACCATAAAGGTAGGCTTAATTTCTCATATAGCAACAATAATTGCTGCAGCTGCAGTATGTAAATTAATATTTTGAATAAGTCCTTCTTGAGCCTAGATAAAACATATCCTGCCAGAATGCATAAATTCCGGCTAATAAAAATACATCACCTACACTTAAGGTCTTTGGGAAAGGATATGGCGGATGTAATGTAATAATATCGCATAGAAATTTTAATTTAGTTTCTTCCGTAAGAAGTGAATGAACTAAATCCTTTCCTGACAGAAGAAACATTTTTTTTGCTTCAACATCTGTTAGAAGTTCAGATACATATACAGGCATTTTAAAATCATTAAATACAATGGCTAAAAAGTTAAACAGAGTTCCAAAAAAAATTAACATCATATAAGACTTTTTTATATTAAGAAAAGAAACATGAAGAAGCCCTATGTATATGATCCAATTAAGTGATAAAATACTTAATAAGTTTATATTTGTGTATTTCTTAAATAAAAATGAAGCAGCAATTTTAATTACTGCTGCCAATATCAATACTTTATATCCTCTGATTCTAATATGATACCTGTTTAAATTAAATTTTCTTTTTTGAATTAATAAAGTTATTATTGCTGTTACTATAGATAGTAATGAAAAAAATATAATTTCAAAAATCATTTCATACCTTCTGTTCAGCTAATTTAAAAAATGCTTTTTTTAGTGCTATTATAGCATCATCCACAATATCAGGGTTAAATTGTGTTCCTTGATTGTTTTTGATTTCCTGCAGTGCAGCTTCAAGACTTAATGAGCTTCTGTAAGGTCTGTTTGTTGTCATGGCATCAAAGGAGTCGGCAATTGTCAGTATGGATGTTTCCAAAGGGATACTATCATGATTTAGTCCGTCCGGGTAGCCCTTACCGTCATTTCTTTCGTGGTGATGTCTTATAATACCGGAGATATTTGACAGATAGCTTAAATCTGCTATTATTGTTGCCCCTATTTCCGGGTGGGATTTAATTGTTTCAAATTCTTCCTTTTCTAATTTTCCCGTTTTATTTAAAATACTTTTATCAATACCAATTTTTCCGATATCGTGTAAAAGTGCCGCACTTTTTATTAAATCAATTTTACTTTGCGGAAGGCCTACTTGTTTTGCTATCGATTCTGCATAGGCACTGACCCTCATTGAGTGACCGCTTGTGTATGGGTCGCTTGCTTCTATGGCACGAACAAGAACATTTAATGTATCAAAATAATTCTTTCTCATATCCAAATAAAGCTTAAATGTGTAGCGAGCTAACATAAGAGGAATGAAGAACAGCAATATTCCGCCATAGCCAGAACTTTCAAAGGAAAAAGCAATTACTATACCTAAAAGGCTGACAAGTACTACATTAATCATCATTGATAAGAAGTTAACCTTCCAGATATAAAATAATCTTTCATTTAACAATATTGACATCAAAAGTGCCATAAAAAATGTATTTAGTAACAAATATACCATTAATGACATGGTTGCCGCAATTGGATTGATAAATTCAAATCCAAAATTATATTTGTTTGCTAATATAAAATAAACTATACCTGCAATGCCCGCATTAATTAAGCTTTGACTTACATTAAACAATGTTTTATAAACAGGATTATTAAATATATGAACTCTTCCCTTTCCATCAACATAAGGAAATCTAAAAATTACCCCTAAAGCTGTAATTATTGCTGCTGTCAAGGGGTCGGTTATTAATATAGCGGTAAAGGTTAGGGCAAAGCTTACAGAAACTCCTCCAACCTTCGGTAATAATATTAAAAATGTTTCTGCAATTGCTGATAATACGGATAAAACTAAAAGCAAAGAATAATCACTGATTGTGTATTCATTAAACATATGAAATATCAGCAATATAGCAATTAATGTAAGAGAAAGTATGTATGAATATAGTTTAATGGTAGTTTTTTTGTTTTGTTTGCTAATCATGTTCCATCCTTTTATATGAAGGGCTGACTTTATATATTACTGACTTTGGTTATACCCAAGTAAAGTTTGCGCCTGCAGCTAATACCAATGCTACTAAAGATGCTATTATAGGTAATAATTTTTTCATTTGAACCCCTCCTCAGATTTCTCTGCTCGGTTCGCTAATAGAACAGGAAGGTTTCGCTACTCTTAAGTTTTTTGTTACATTATTACATTTTTAAGTCAGCCCTATCATTCTTTTATCAATAAACAGAGTTTTCTGTTAATTGCATTTAATGTTGCTTTTATGGCAGCATCTATTTTATTATTTTCAATTATAGAAGCCCCTACCAAAGTTTCTTCTTTGCCGTTATTAACCTGAGTAATTGCAACAAGTATTGCATCTTCCCCGGTTATTCTTGCATATTGTATATCTTCAACTATAAAGCAATCAAAATCAACGGCTTGCTTAATTGCATCCAGCGTGGATCTTGCAGCTACTACTAAGGATTGTTTTTCAGATTTAATTCCTTCAGCCACCCC
The DNA here is from genome assembly GCA_964617605.1 of uncultured Clostridia bacterium. GTDB lineage: Bacteria > Bacillota > Clostridia > Tissierellales > Sedimentibacteraceae > Sedimentibacter. The sequence continues at coordinate 2,791 of CAZTXR010000104.1, forward strand.
TAAGAACTCTTTGTTATCCCAGGTTAGCTTAGTTATTATTTTTATTCTGTCAGAAGTTGATTCGTTTGTATAGCCTTCATATAAAAGCCTAAAATCCGAGTTGAAAGATATATTTCTGTCTATTTGTGCTACACTGATTATTTTATAATCAACATCTGTATTGAACTTTGAAAGGAGTGCAGTTCTTATATCTCTGGCAATTTGCTTGGAATGTCGGCTATTGTCAGATAATATATGTATTTCGTTAATTTCGTTATTTGAGTTACTAATTACTTTAGATGAAATTACAGACTTAATACTATTCAAAAAATATTCTATTTCTTCGAAATTCATATTTATCCTCCAAAGGTTGTTAATTGATTATAATACAATATTATTAAAATTTCAACATTTAATTAGTAAATTCTATTAAATTTTCTCATAATTTTCAAAAAGTGACAAAAAAATTGGAGATATTTTTATATCTCCAATTTTTTAAGTTGGCGGACATTCTTCAAAGTCCTCTTTCATATATGTGTATCTAATTATTTTATAATTTATTTAAATATTTTATTATCCCGGCATATATAGCCCATGCTGTTTTTTCTTGATATTCATCTGATATAAGCTTTCTTTCTTCCTCGTTGTTTGATAAGAAACCGCATTCAATCAGTATTACTGGAACAGTGGTATCATCCATTATTTTTATATCCCTTTTTATTTGGGGTACACGTTTGTTGCTTGAATCAAGTATGCTTTTCATACTTTCCTGTATTGTATCTGCAGCTAATTTTGTTCTTGCTTCATTATTTTTTTGATAAAATACATGAGCACCGTAGTATTGCTTTTGTGGAAAAGAATTAAGGTGTATGGATACTACTAAATCAGCATCCGAATTATTTATAAACTCCACCCTGTTTCTTAAATCTTCATTTTTTTTATCTCTGATTGTGCCTGAAAGTTCAGTATATAATCCATTGTCATCATATCTGGTCATCTCAACTATAAATCCGCTTCCCTCCAAAAAAGTCATCAGTTTTTTGGATATGGCTAAATTAATGGGGGCTTCTCCTATTTTCATGTCACCGCTTGCTCCCTGGTCAATACCTCCATGTCCCGGATCAATTAAAATTTTTATTTTTTCTATCTTTTCATCACCTGCAGCATTAATTGTAACAGCGCTTCTGCTTAGGTTTAATAAAATAGTTATCAGCATTATAATTATAATAGCTGCAGCAAATACTAAATTAACCTTTTTAAAAATATTCTCCATAAAATCCCCCATAATTTGTCTTATAATTAAATTTATGATAAGAGAATATTTATATGCTAAAAAGGTTTAAAGACATGTATTTAATGTTTTTTCCAAATGGACGGTGAAAACAGTACAATTACTGGCAATACTTCCAATCTTCCAAGTATCATATTAGCTATAAATACAATTTTACTTAATACCGAAAAGTCTGCAAAATTGCCCATGGGACCCACTGCTTCAAAGCCGGGACCAATATTGCTGATGGTTGCAATTACTGCAGAAAAGCTTGTCATAAAATCAAAATTATCCAAAGATACAATAATAAGAGAGAAAATAATTATAAGAACATAGACGAAAAAGAAAATCAGTATGCTTTTTAAAGTATCATCATCCAGAGATTTACCATCAACCTTTATTTTATGAACCGATTTAGGATGTATTGTATGTTTGATTTCATAATATAAGGTTTTAAACAAGACTAAAATTCTGACAGACTTAACACCGCCTGCCGTAGAGCCGGCACAGGCACCGAAAAACATTAATGTTAAGAGCACTGATTTTGAAAACATAGGCCAAAGGTTGAAATCCGTAGTGGAGTATCCTGTAGTCGTAACCAAAGTGGAAACCGTAAAAGCTGATTGTCTTAATGCCTCTGCAAGATTACCGTTAAAGATTGGCAATACATTAATTAGAACAAATACTATTCCCAATAATACATACAAAAAATACAAACGTAATTCTTCATTTTTAAATACATTTTTCCAGTCTTTTTTAATCAAAAGGTAATACAATGTAAAATTTATACCGAATAAAAACATTCCTACAGTAATAATCCAGTCTATCCAGGGACTGTTATAGGCACCCACACTTAATGCATCCATGCTAAAGCCTCCTGTACCTGCTGTTCCAAAGGCATATATAAATGAATTAAATACAGGCATTCCTGCTATAATTAACAATATAATGACGATTGCAGTCATAACTGCGTATATTATATATAAGATTTTTGAAGACTCTTTTATTTTAGGAACTAACTTACCCGGGGAAGGGCCCGGACTTTCAGCCCGCATTAAAAATACGGGACGACCTCCGATTGAAGGAAACAAAGCCATTGTAAATACTAAGACACCCATACCCCCAATCCAGTGGGTAAAACTTCTCCAAAACAAAAGACCTCTTGGCATAATTTCAATATTACGGACAATGCTTGAGCCGGTCGTTGTAAACCCTGAGACCGTTTCAAACAAAGCATCCACGTAATTTGGTATTGAACCGCTTAAATAAAATGGCAGGGCACCCAAAAGCGACATAAAAAACCAACTGAGGGCTACTGCTGCATATCCTTCTCTTTTACGCATCTCAGCACTGTTAGGCTTTAATCGGGTTAAAATTAAACCAATTACAGCTGTTAAAATTATAGTTATAATAAAGGCTTTTATTTCATAAGAGCCATCAACTGCCGATATTATTAAGGAAGGAATCATCAGTATTGATTCCCAAAACAAAACAATTCCAAGCACTTTTAAAACTACTTTAATATTCATGTTACCTCCCGTGTATTTAATGCTTCGGTTTAAGCATTGAAATAACACCACATATTATTCTGCCAATATTTCATTTAAGTCGGTTATATATCCGGTCTTTGTGACAACTATTACTTTATCTTTTTCTTTTATGACATCATTTCCGTTAGGTATTATTATTTTTTTATTTCTTACTATTCCGGCTATCAATACATCGCTTTTCAGGTTTAAATCTTGAAGCTTGATATCTGTCAGTTCCGGAACTCTTTTGGCGGTAAATTCTGCAATTTCGGCTTCATCATCCAATATTCTGAATAGTTTTTCCACCGCAATACCTTTTGAATTGTTAATAGCTCTCACATATCTTAAAATATTGTTGGCAGTTACAAATTTAGGGCTTATTATGCTGTCAAGACCTAATTTATTTACTATGGGAAAATAATTTTGCCTGTTAATTTTCAATATTACTTTAGGTACGCCGCATTGATGGGCATATAGTGAGGTTATAAGGTTCTCTTCATCCCTGTCTGTTAATGTGACAATAACATCAGCTGATTCAATATTTTCACTGTCCAAAACTTCCTGGTCAGTACCATCTCCGTGGATTATTAATGTTTCAGTCAATATATCGTTCAATTCAAGACATCTTTCTTTATTTAATTCAATTATTTTAACATTTAAATCCAATTCTTCAAGAATCCATGTTAAATAAACAGCTGTCCTGCTTCCGCCTATTATTGTTATGTTTTTTGCTTTGTGTGAATTCCTGCCCATGTATTTAAAAAATCTCGAGATACAGCTTCTTTCACCAATTACGTAGACCATATCGTCAGGCAAAAATATAAAACTGCCTTTAGGTATAAATACTTCTTCATCTCTTCTAACCGCACAAAATAGAACATTTGCAGGGATCTTTCTGTTTAGGTCCATCAGCTTTTGGTTGATTACAGGATCATCGTTCAGTACCCTAAATTGTACCATTTCAATAAGATTGTTTGCAAATGGTTCGACATCTACTGCAGAAGGAAATTGAATCATTTGCACTATTTCTGCTGCAGCATCCATTTCAGGGTTTATTACCATATCCAATTCCAATTCTTCTTTTAAAAGCTTAAATTCATTGGAATAATCAGTATTTCTAACTCGAGCAACGGTATGCTTTGCTCCCAACTTTTTTCCGATAACACAACAGACCATATTTAACTCATCGCTATCTGTAACTGCTAATAATATATCTGCTTCTTGTATATTTGCGCTCTTTAATATTTCAACACTTGCACCGTTACCTTTTATGCACATAACATCAAGTGTTT
>CAZTXR010000105.1:0-6798 GCA_964617605.1 uncultured Clostridia bacterium
TGAAGAAAGACCTGCTGCCACTACCACCAAACCCGTCCTATATTTCATACAACCTCCATTTCAATAGGCTCAACAAATATTTCTACTATACCTCCGCATACCATACCATCTTCTTCCGCTTCCCTGCCGGTCATGTCAACCTCCAATAGCCTGCATTCCCCCTTGTCCATGGCTGATAAAGCTTCCTGCATTATATTTGCTTCCACACAACCTCCGCCTATAGTTCCAATCATGGTTCCGTCCTTTAATATAAGCATTTTTGTTCCGACTTCCCTGGGTGCAGAGCCTCTCCTTGATACTATGGTCACCAATGCTTTTTTTATATCCTTGTATTTCTCATTTAAAACTCCGTCGATAATTTCCTTGGAGTATTCATTGTAATTCATCCTTTTATTTTTCACTTGAATAATTTCAGCCATAATGGCCACCGCAATTTCAGCCGGCGTTTCCGCCCCAATATTAAGACCGATTGGAGTGTATACCTTGTCTAATTTTTCCCGGTCTATTCCCTTTTCCTCTAAATAGCTTAACACCTTTTTAACTCTAACCTTGCTTCCTATCATACCTATGTAGGCATTCTCTTTAGCGATGATTTTCTCCAGGCAATCTTGGTCATACCTGTGTCCCCTGGTTACTATTATAAAAAATGTCGACTCACTCCCTTCAATGCTGTCTAATGCATTTTCGAAGGAATTGCATATTACCTTGTCTGCTCCAGCCTCTGCTGCATTATTTGCAAATTTAATCCTGTCGTCAATAACGGTAATATTTAAATTTAACATTTTGCACATTTTTATTATGGGCATTGAAATATGACCTGCTCCGCATACCACAACATTATAGCCTTGTCCTATAAAATCAACATATACCTTTTCACCGCCAAAATTTATAATCTTGCTTTTTCTGTCGGAGGGCAGGTACTGAATGACTTGGTCCCAATTTAATTCCTCATTGTTTGTATATACCTTTTCATTGTTTGACAAAAATAACTTGTTACCCTTGTTGACTCCGGTGATTACAGTAATGACAGCATTTTCCTTATTGTTGTCAATTTCCAGCAATTTGTTGAACATTAGTGTTTTCCTCCTTATTAAGTTTACCTTGTATTTTTAAAAACATATCGCCATTAAAAAAATTAAAAACTACTGTTTTTTTCCAAGAACTTTGGTAATATATAAGGGGAGGGCGGTTATGGAAAAACTACGCTATATATTACAAGTTCGTTTAGCAAAAGAAGATATCTTTTTCGGTCCCGGTGTGAGAACCCTTTTAAACCTTACCAAGGAATATGATTCCTTGAACGGTGCATGCCAAAAAATGAATTTATCTTACACAAAGGCTTTAAAAATGATTAAGGGTGCCGAAAGTAATTTAGGCCTTAAACTTTTAGACCGCAAGGCAGGCGGTCTGGGAGGCGGCGGCTCAAGCCTTACGCCAAAATGCATTGAATTTTTGGAAGTTTATGATAAGTTTGAAAATTCCTTAAATATAAAGGCTTCTGAAATTTTCAACCAGTATTTCGAAGAGTTCTTATAAATTTCCGCATCGAAAATCTATAACTATTATATTTTTTTATTTTTTGATTTCAGCATTGACTTTAATTATTTTATTAATTGTCTTTGTTAAGCACCCTGCTATATTTAATTATTCTTATTGATTATGGCTCTTTTTATCATTGTATTTGCAGATAAGCAAGTTTCTTCTTGTAAGAATTTTACCAAAATATTAAGATTGAATTTTTCATCCAATGTTTTCTTTATTATTTCTTTTATTTCCGGGGACTCTTCTGTAAGAAACACTTTTACAATAATATTATCATTACTTATGGTAATTGTATAGTCTAAAACCGAATCATATTGAAAAATAATTTCATCAAACTCGCTCATATGAAGAGAGCGGTTATTAATAAATATTTCATTGCTGATTCTTCCTTTAGACCGCTCTATAGTTTTTAAAAATGTTCCGCAGGGACATTTTTCCGCCTTGTATAAACCGTAATCCCCTGTTCTGTATCTGATTAAAGGCATAGCCTGCCTATTGAAGGTGGTGAGGACAATTTCTCCCATATTGCCATCTTCCAATACTTGCCCTGTAAGAGGATCCACAATTTCCAAATATATATCATTCTCTCTTATGTGGCAGCCCTTTAGCTCTTCACATTCCACGGCGCAGCCGTAGCCCGTTTCTGTAATACCATAGTGAGTAAAAACTTTAATATTGAAATTTTCTGTTAACCTTTTTATTAATATTTCCGGAACATAATCCGCACTAAGCATTAGTTTTTTAATATGTTTTTTAAATATAGCCTTATTTGTTTTGCTTAAATATAATGCTTGCAAAGGCAGAGCCACTATGGAATTTATGCCCTTGTCCTCTATAAAGGAACCTGCATCCCGGCTGTCCCTCAAAATACCATATATGAAGCTTTCTATACCTATTCTGTCCAGACTTTTTTTAATAATATCTCCTAAGCTCCCATAGCTTCCTCCGGGCATCATAATCATCAGCCTGTCTCCCGGGCTGACCATGGCCTTAAAACCTTCTTCAAAAAAATTTACTGTTAAATTTAAATCATGGTCCGTAAAAAAAATTCTTTTGCCCTCAACCATGGTTGTACCTGAGGTCTTAAGAGTAACAATTCTTGAAACATATTTTTGGGAAAGGCACAAAAACCCGCAGGATCTTTCTGCAATATCCTTGGGATAAGTAAAGGGTATCATTTCTATATCCTTCAAAGACCTGATTTTATCCGTCCCAACTTCCTTTAATCTTTCTCTGTAAAAACTGCTCTTTTCCTTTGCATATTCAACTGTTTCTATTAATTTTCCAAGTTGATAATCATTTAATGACTCTCTGTCTTTCGCCTGTGTTTCACGTATAATTAAATTTTCCAAAGGGGTCATTCAACATTCCTGTATAAAGATTTGCCCTCGGTATCCGTGATATTGTATATGCAAAAAGGTATAAGGTTTCCCTCCTTGTTCACCACATGGATACAGCAATCTTTAATCCTTTCTAAATCAACATTATATACATCTTGAAATGCCATCGCGGATATAGAAAATCTGCTGTTGCGAATTTCAGCTATCAATTTGTCCCAAGAATCCTCTCTGCCCTGCCTTCTTTCCTTGCTGACACTTAATTTCCAATTGCCTGCCACAAATTTTTTTGCCTTAAGAGCACCCTCCGCCGCATCCGCGCTGCAAGAGCAAGAATCCTTTTTTGCAGACGGTATCAATTTCTTCTCACTGTAGGTAAAGCTTCCGTTAAAGGAGCAAAGAGAGTTTTCGCAGCTGGCAGGCTTTAAATTATGGCTTTTTACCAGACCCTTTGTTTGCAGTTCAATTTCTTCAATTACTTGGGGCAGGGTAATTCTGTCCTCATCTTTGGGGCTATAGGCGGTCCTTCCAAAATAAGAAACCGGCTGAAAGTGAATACCCCTTACCGTAGGGGTGTTTTTTAAAGCAAAATCTATCATTTGGCCTATGTTGTCAACATTAACCTTAGGGATAAGAACCGGTACCAGAACTACCCCAATCTTGTATTTTTTACAGTTTTCTATTGCCTGAACTTTTTCCTCAAATAATTTTCTGCCCCGGATTTTTTCGTATATAGGGTCACTTGTGCCGTCAAATTGCAGGTAGACAGAACTTAAGCCGGCATCTTTCAACTCCCTTAAATAATCTTCATCCTGGCCTATTCTTATACCGTTTGTATTTATCTGAATAAATTCAAAGCCTTTAGCCTTGCCCGCTTTTATTATATTCTTCAAATCATCCCTGACTGTGGGTTCTCCCCCGGAAAGCTGAATATTGCAAATGCCTGATTGTTTTTTTATTCTGTCAAAATAAAATTCAATTTCTTCCAAGCTTGGCTCCTGCAATTTTTTATCCATTGCGCTTGCAAAGCAAAAACTGCAGTACAAGTTGCACCTGTTCGTTACTTCAATCAGGGCAGTGCAAGTTGTTTGCCTGTGGCTTGAACAAAGGCCGCAATCATAGGGGCAGCCCTTATTTATTTCTGTAAGAGGATTATTCACAAAAACCCTTTTCTTCTTCTTCATCCAATCTTCTATTTTGCTTTGGCCCCTCCATACAAGGGTTTTAAATTCGCCATGCTGGCAGGATTTGACCAGGTAAACTCCATCATCCTCTTGCCTGTAGTCTGCATCAATCACCTTAAGACAGACAGGGCAAAGGCTTTGTGTTTTCATTATTAGCTTATTCACTGTCTCTGTCTCCAAATTCATAATCATTCTCCGTCAATATTTCTATTACTTTTTGATAGCTTTTCATTAAAATATCCCCGCATTTGAGCATATAGGAATTTTCACCGTCATCAAATCTTTGTACTCCTATAATATCAACACAATCCATGCTTCCAAACTCTTCTTCAAACCAGTCGGTAAACTCATGAACCATGTCCCCGTAATTTTCCTTGCAATATTCCTGATCCTTGCCCTTTCCAGCATAAAGTCCTAGTATCATAATTCCGCCTATTAAAACACCGCAGGTTTTTTGCCTTCCTCCTATTCCATTGCACAAACCGTTAACGCTTTTAATTATATCTTCATTGGAAGAGCCTTCATCTTCCAAGGCCATTTTAAGCATAATTTGAGTACAGCAATATCCTAAGGCTGAATATTTAAAAACTTTAAATGCAATATCATTTGACATCTTTATCCCCCTTTTGCGCAATCATTAAAAAATATCCTAATTTAGCTTTCTTCAGACTTTCCTGAAATTTTCCGCCTTCCGAGCAAGTTGCGCTAATACTCTTATTCCAAAAGTTTTCCATGGAACCATGCTGAAATATTATTCTGACAGCTAACTGCTTCATATAATCATGATTCTTTTCTTCAAGCAATATATTAAAACCCTTATTTTCCAGCAAATCCTTCAATTTATATAAATTATGGGGGTTTTTTAAACAAGTGTTGACAGAATAAGTATGCAATTCATCTATGAATTCAACCTTGTCCGCAAATATATCCGATATGATAAAGCAGCCGCCGGCCCTTGTAACCCTGTAAACTTCATCAATAACTTTTCCCAAATCCATTAATGACAGGGTGCATTCTGCCAATACCCCGTCAAAATAATCATTGCTGAAGGGTAGGTCTTCACCCCGGCAAACTATTATTTGGGCATCCTCATTTAATTTTTTTGCTTCATCTGCAAGGCTTGCTGATATATCCAAACCCCTTGCCTTAATTTTATAGTTGTCACGCAAATATTTTATGCTAGCACCCTTGCCACAACCTAAGTCCAAGAGCAAATCCTTTGAAGTGAATTTGCAAAATTCCACTGCTCTTCTTGTTGTTTCAAATCCTCCGGGCCTTAAATACTCCCCCAAGGCATCCTGCATTATGGGGCATTCGTATAAGTTATTATTTTGAATCATTTATCCTCCAAGGACTTTTCCACTTCTAAAATTTTGCCCCTTGCTAAATCCTCATCTATCAATACCATTTTGCACTTAGGGCACTTCCATAATTCAACTTCAAAGTCAGCATCCAAATAAAGAATATTGGTCTTTTCAAGCTCCAACTTTTCATTGCATTTGTCACATATCCAGGGAACATTTACATCATCGTATATTTTCATTTTTCGCCTCCACAACTTCCATCCTGTGGCTGTAAACATTGATTACCCAAATACCTTCTTCCCTTAATGAATACTCAACCCAGTAAGTTACATTTTCTATTCTTAATCTTGTCAGATAAGACTGGTTGTCAGGATTAAAAAACCTCTCCTTATTTTCAATTGAATTTTCCACAGCCTTTTTCACATCATCAAATACTATGAACATCTCTTCCATCTTGTCTTTTGTCTTGTCATCTATGTGAATCTTATATTTTTCATCCTCATACACCGCTTCTTCACCCCAAATATTTTTAAGTAAATTATTTTTTACATACATCCTGTTTTGCTGCCTTTCAGAAAGGCTTGGCATTTTTTCCAGTGATGATTTTTCCAAGTCCCGGCTGAATAATAAATCAAGCATGTGGTAGGTTCTCTTTCCTTTGCTTGTGAACAAATCCTTGCACATGGTGCAATAAACCAGCAAATCCTCACTGCTTTCATTTATCCTGTCATAAATAAAGTCATTCGACTGCTCCCTGTTTGCGAAATATACCAATCCCCCGTATCCGCAGCACTTGGTTGCTTCCTTGGAGTACTTAAGCTCAGATACCTGATGGTCAAGTTTTTGAACAAGGCTCCTTATACTGTCCTGCATCCTTGTGTTTCTGGATGTGCAGGGATCGTGGATATTTAGTTTTATAGGCTCAGAAGCAGGCGTATTCTCAGGCAACCCATATTCATCAATTACTTCCCAAAGAGAAATAAAATCTATTTCCGGCATATATTTTTTGAAATTGCTCATGCAGCTGGAACAAGCTAATATAAAGGCAGGCTTGCCAAGTTCTTCCCAGGCATTTTTTATTAAGGAAATACTTTCATTCATTAAGTCTTTTTGTCCGCTCCAATCCGCCGGCGCCCCGCAGCAGCCTAACATAAGCCCAACTCCTTCATGGATGCTGCCGGTTAAATACCTGTATACTTTCTCTATATAATGGGGATTAGAGGCGGGAAGCTGGCAGCCGGGATAAAAGACATATTTGATAGATTCTTTTTCCGGCTCTTTCCTATAGGTAAAGAATTTTTGGCTGTTGCTGAATTTCATATCCTTTAGGGCAAAATCATGTGCAGATTGGGGCATCTTATTTCTTTCCACCATACTTTCCCGTGTTTCATAAATTACATCCTTCATATCCACACCATAATCGCACATTTT
>CAZTXR010000106.1:0-4729 GCA_964617605.1 uncultured Clostridia bacterium
TTTCTTTCTTGTTTTTTTCTGTATCATAATTTCTTTGTTTGCACTCAGTGCAGGCTAATTTAACTGCCACTCTCATTTTTTACACCTCCAAGAACCTAATTTGCATAAGTACCCATTATCTTACTCAAGATATCACAAATCAAATTAACTGTCAATAATTTTTTACCATTGAAATTAACAGCTAATTGATGACTTTTCACTAAAAAAAGCTCCTGCGCAAAGCAAAAGCTTTTCTTTAATAGCAATTAATTCTACAATAATACAAAACAAATGTCAACATAATTTTTTAAATATTTGGGGACGGTTCTTTTCGTTCTCAAGAACGAAAAGAACCGTCCCTTGATTTACTTAATTATGCTTGTAACAACTCCGGAACCTACTGTTCTTCCACCTTCTCTTATTGCAAATCTCAGTCCTTCTTCAACAGCTATAGGGTGGATCAATTCAACTATAAATCTTGCATTATCGCCGGGCATACACATTTCTACGCCTGCTTCAAGGTCTATCTGTCCTGTGATATCCGTTGTTCTGAAATAAAACTGCGGTCTGTATCCGTTAAAAAACGGAGTGTGCCTGCCGCCTTCTTCTTTAGTCAACACATATACTTCTGCATTGAACTTTGTATGTGGTGTGATTGTGCCCGGTTTTGCAAGAACCTGACCCCTTTCGATTTCGTTTCTTTGAACTCCCCTTAAAAGAGCTCCTATATTATCACCGGCTTGAGCCTGATCAAGCAGCTTCTTAAACATTTCAACTCCGGTACATACAACTTCTCTCGGTTCATCATTTAATCCGACTATTTGAACCTTGTCCTGAACCTTTAATATTCCTCTTTCAACTCTTCCGGTTGCAACAGTTCCTCTTCCCGTAATTGAGAACACATCCTCAACAGGCATCAGGAATGGCTTATCTATAGCCCTTGCAGGAGTCGGAACTGTATCATCCACAGCCTGCATCAACTCAAGAATTTTATCTCCCCATTTGCTGTCAGGATCTTCCAATGCCTTTAATGCGGAGCCTACTATTATCGGAATATTGTCTCCGTCATACTCATACTCAGAAAGCAGTTCTCTTACTTCCATTTCAACCAATTCAATCAGTTCATCATCATCAACCATATCTGCCTTGTTTAAAAATACTACTAACTGAGGTACTCCAACCTGCCTTGCAAGAAGAATATGCTCTCTTGTCTGAGGCATAGGGCCGTCAGCCGCTGATACAACCAGTATAGCACCGTCCATTTGAGCTGCGCCTGTAATCATATTCTTTACATAGTCAGCATGGCCCGGACAGTCAACGTGTGCATAATGTCTGTTTGGAGTTTCATATTCAACGTGGGATGTTGAAATGGTAATTCCTCTTTCTCTTTCCTCCGGAGCTTTGTCAATATGATCGAATGCTATAAATTCTCCTGTACCGTATCTTTTGTGCAATACCAATGTTATTGCTGCTGTTAAAGTTGTTTTGCCGTGGTCAACGTGACCTATTGTGCCAATGTTTACATGCGGCTTGGTTCGTTCAAATTTTTGCTTTGCCATTTATTAATCCCTCCCGGATTTAAATTTTAAAATAAAATTGGAGCTTACGAACGGACTCGAACCGTCGACCTCTTCCTTACCAAGGAAGTGCTCTACCTCCTGAGCTACATAAGCATAGTGTCAAACCCTCTTGTTAGCAAGTTTTATTATACCAACAATGAGAAAATAAATCAATAGAAAAATTTCCGGGTATCCGACTTACATCTTTCTCCTGAATTTATCAAGCTTATCCAAGGTTTCATCATCCAATATTTGATTTATATTTGTGCCCCTTTGCCTTGGTTTATCTGTTTTTGCCCTGATATCATTTTTGGTATTTTCAAGTTCAAGAATCAATTCATGGGCAGTGATGCGGGTCCCCCCTCTTGCCAAAACAATTTGTTGAATAGCTCTGTCGGAAGTGGCGACTTGTACACTTTCATACCTGCCAATTTTATCAAGCTGTTTTTCAATATAGCTGTCTGCAGTTTCATATTCCTTTGTGTATACAACCTCCACGCCGGAAATCATCTCTTTCTTTTCAAGACTCCCCTTAACCAAATGAGCGTCAAATACAAGAACCACTTTTAATCCTTTGTAGGCTTGATATTCAACTAAAAGCTCAATTAACTTATTTCTTGAATTTTCAATATTATAAGAAACATCCCTATAATACTGCCATTGATTAATAATATTGTAGCCATCTATAAAAAGATACTCTTTTTTTGTCCTGGCCATTCCTACAATGTCCTTTGCTTCATTATTTCATATATTATTATTGAAGCGGCATTGGAAGCATTCAAAGAATTTATATTACCCTTCATAGGAACCTTGACCAATATATCGCATTTTTCCTTGACCAATCTGCCTATGCCGAAACCTTCGCTTCCTATAACCAGGCCTACAGGAACATCATACTTTTCTTCAAAAATATATTTATCGCCGCTCATATCAGCCCCGTAAATCCAAAGACCCTTTTTCTTTAATTCCTCCAAACATTCACTTATATTTGTAACCCTGCAAACAGGAAGATATTCTATGGCACCGGCAGAAGACTTGGCAACAACCCCATTTACCTGGGCAGCCCTTCTTTTGGGAATTATAACTCCATGTGCTCCCAAACATTCAGCAGAACGGATAATAGAACCTAAATTGTGAACATCAGTTATTTCATCAAGAATTATAACAAAGGGCTTTTCATTTTTTGCCTTGGCATAATTTAAAATATCATCAATATCCTTATATTCATATTCCATGGCCTCAGCTATAACCCCTTGATGCCTTTTGTTTTCGCTTAATCTGTCCAAAAGTGCCTTATCCACATTTTTAACAAGTATATTTTTTTCTTTTGCCAGCTCAAAAATCTTATTCAAAGAGCCCTGGGCGGATTCTTTGTTTACCAGTATGGTATCAATTTGGGCATCGCTTCTAAGTGCCTCAATTACAGGATTTCTTCCCTCTATTATTCGCAATTTTTATCATCCTTTTCTCTAGTTATTTCAATAATTCTATCAAAAATATACATTAACCTGTCAATTTCATTATTTAAAAACAAATATCCGAACAAGGCTTCAAAACCTGTAGCATATCTGTAATCCATAAAGTCAACATTTTTAGGAGAGGAAGTAACCTTGGCGTTTCTTCCCCTCTTTACAATCTTTTTCTCATCTTCAGATAGCTCATCCATGAGCTTGCTGACAATATAAGCCTGTGATTCAGCCTTAACAAATTTGACAGAAAGCCTGTGCATTTTGTTGACACTGATATCATGCTTGCTTAAAACATAGCTTCTCACCAGCAATTCATAAACAGCATCACCTGCATATGCCAACTGTGCAGGTGAATACAAATGATTATTTTCTATTCTATCACTTATTTTATTAAATATTTCATGATTAGTTAATTTATTTTCTTCCAATTTACACCCTGTCTTGTGTCCTCTAACATTATACCCTGCTCTGAAAGCTCTGCTCTTATTTGGTCTGCCAAAGCAAAATCCTTGTTTTTCTTTGCAGCTTGCCTTTTTTCAATCATTTCCTCTATATATGCCTCTAAATCCTCATGAACATCATTTCCTTCATCCAATAACAAATTTAAAGACAAGACCTTGTCAAAATCTTCAACCAAGCTTAGTTTTTCATTATTGTTTAATTTGTCAGACTTAAGCACTTCATATAATACTGTAATGGCATTTGCAGTATTTAAGTCATCCCTTAAGCAATTTTCAAAGTCCTTTTTAAAATTGCCTAATACTTCTGCATTTTCGCCTACATTTCCATCCGCATTGTTTTTAATGAATTTAACTCTGCTTTTAAGCTTATTATAGGCATTTTCAGCAGAAGCAATGGAATCAAATGAAAATGAAAGCTGTTTTCTGTAATGCGAATTTAAAACAAAATATCTGTAAGTCAAAGGATTGAAACCCTTCTTTATCAAAAGAGAAAGTGTCAAAAATTCTCCGCTTGACTTGCTCATCTTCCCGTCATTATCAATTAAAAACTCCCCATGCCACCAGTATTTAACCCAGTCCTTGCCCGTGTAGCTTTCCGTCTGTGCTATTTCATTGGTGTGATGAACCGGAATATGATCTACCCCTCCACAGTGAATATCCATCTGTTCCCCTAAATTTTTAAGGCTTATAACAGAACACTCTATATGCCACCCCGGATAACCGACACCCCAGGGAGAATCCCATTTCATTGCCTGATTATCAAATTTGGACTTAGTGAACCACAAAACAAAATCTTGCGGGTTTTTTTTGTGAATATCAAATTCAACATCATCTCTTGAAGCAACCTTAAGACTTTCTAAATCCACTCCCGAAAGTTTTGTATAATCCTTAACCTTTGTTATGTCAAAATAAACATTGCCGTTTGTAAAATATGTATAGCCCTTTTCCTCCAAACCCTTGATGAATTCTATGTAATCATCGATATAGTCAGTTGCCTTTGCCACAACATCAGGTTTTTTGATATTAAGTTTTTTTATATCATCAAAAAAAGCATCCGTATAAAACTGTGCAATTTCCCAAACAGTTTTATTTTCTCTTTTTGCGCCCTTAAGCATTTTGTCTTCGCCGTCATCGGCATCCGACTCAAGGTGACCTACATCTGTAATATTCATTACCCTTTTAACATTGTATCCCAAATACCTGAGGGTCTTTTCAAAAACATCCTCATGAATATACATTCTTAAATTGCCTAAATGAGCAA
>CAZTXR010000106.1:4829-6741 GCA_964617605.1 uncultured Clostridia bacterium
GTCTTTTCAAAAACATCCTCATGAATATACATTCTTAAATTGCCTAAATGAGCAAAGTTATATACAGTCGGTCCGCAGGTATACATTTTTACCAAATTTTCATCTATAGGTTTAAAGTCCTCAATAGTCTTAGACAGTGTGTTATATATTCTCATTGCAATCCACTCCTCTCGATTAACCCCATTATATAAAACTTTCCATTGACTATCAAGTTTAATTTTTTAATTCTTGTCACCTGTCAAGGGTCTGTCAAGGGGACGGGGTTGCTGTCACATTCATGTAATGTAACTGTAATGGAAATTTTGTCGAAAAATGGTATAATAAATAAGGAAAGGGGACACTCCTTTAGCGTAAGGTTAATCTTCGGACTAAGAATTAAAGGAATACCCCCGATAGAATATAACAATGACAAAAAAGAAAGGAGAAAGAATGAAAAAAACCATACTGATTATTGTTGTGCTGCTTTTTATAAATGTATATGCTTACGGCTCAACTGCTTATACAAATATATCAGACCTTCCCCTTTATAAAAACCCAAGTCTCGACTCAGAAATAAAACAAAATTTAAAAATAAATTCAAAGCTTGAAATTCTCGAAAATAATGATGAATGGTGCAAGGTCAAAAGCGAAAATGAAATTACCGGATGGATTGAAAAATTTTTTATTACTCTTTCCTCTGAAAAATATGTTGTAAATAATACCGACTACAATATTAACATAAGAACATCCCCTACAACAGGCTCTAAACAGGTGGGGCAACTGGCCCCCGGAGCCAAGGTTGCATACATAGACACATATCACAGCTGGCATATCATAAATTTCATGGGCAGTGAGTACTACATAGCAAGCTGGTTAACAGATATAGAATACAAAGAGTCAGAAAAAATTTATTTCTTGTATGATTCAATCAATATAAGAAGCAGTGCTTCATTAAGCAGCAAGGTAGTTGGCCAAGGCAAGAAAGATGATTCTTTTGATGTCGCAGGCGAAGAAAACGGATGGTATAAAATAAGGCTTAATGACAAAAGCTACGGCTATGTGGCAGCTTGGCTTGTAACCCATGATACCCATAATTTAAACGGGGACAAAATAATTTATAAAAAAACTACTGACAGTTTAAATTTAAGAACAGGGCCATCTGCAGAATACAAGAAAATTATCACACTTGACAAGGGTGAAACCGTAAGAGTTGTTAAGTCGGAAAATGGGTGGGATAAATTAATATCACAAAAGGGATACCTTGGATGGTGCAACAGCTATTATCTGAAAGAAGTGCTTCCCTTAGCCGGCAAGGTAATTCTTTTAGACCCGGGGCACGGCGGATATGACCCGGGCTCAATAAGTTTTTCCGGTAAATTCGAAAAATATGTAAACCTTGAAGTGGCATATATTTTAAAAGAAGAGCTAAACAAGGCAGGCGCCTCCGTCTATATGACAAGAACAAATGATACCTATATAACAAATAAGGAAAGAGGACGATTAGCTGATAAATTGGGAGCAGACATCCTTCTTTCAATTCATCACAATTCGCTTAATAACAGCAATTATTTTGGATTGTCAACATATTACAATACAATAAATTATAAGGATAAGTCCTACGGCTACAATTTAGCCGAAGCAATTTATTTAAATGCAACCACCATAAACGGAGTCTACAGGGATGGAATATTAGACAGAAATTACGAAGTCTTAAGAGAAACAAACACGCCGGCTGCCCTGATAGAAATAGGCTTTATGTCAAACCCCACAGAAGAAATGAATATTCACAATATAAGCTTCCAAAATACAATAGCAGAAAAAATAAAAGACGGGATAATAGATTATTTCCTCAAAAAGTAGGATGACAAGGGAATGACAAGGGGACGGGGTTGTTGTCATAAGCTTATGACAACAACCCCGTCCCCTTGTCATT
>CAZTXR010000107.1:0-6715 GCA_964617605.1 uncultured Clostridia bacterium
CATTAAAATATGGCACGTCTATGGGAAGAACAACTGTAAGTGTTTTTCCGTCTTCGGATGCTGTAACATTAAGTTTTGCATCAGGGTTTATTCTGTTGCCATCGTCATCTGCCTCAGCTACTGCCTCATAACCGTCTACAACTTCAAACATATAGTTATAATCTGCTCCTGTTGTAGGATCTGCAGCTCTGTTCCAAGCATAAACGAAATCTTGTGCTGTTAAGTCAGAACCGTCATTCCATTTTAAACCATCTTTCAATTCATATACATACTTAACCATTCCATTATCTGCAGGTTGAGCTTCCGGTAATTCTTTAGCTACATCGGCATATAGTTCCAATGCTCCGTCAGCTGTTTGTCTATAGCCAACTAATCCTGCAAATGTATGGATTATATAAGTAGCCCCGTCAACTGCACTATTAAGAGCAGGGTCAATAGTGTCCGGATATGCACCTACGTTTACTGTTATACTTTCTGCAATTTGAGCCGCTTCCGGTGTTCCCGGTGTTTCCGGTGTTGATGGTGTACCCGGAGTTTCCGGTTGTTTAGGTGTTTCTGTCTTACCGCATGCTGCTAATGAAAACACCATAGCAAAAACTAAAATTAAACTTAAAATCTTTTTCATATTTTCCTCCTATTAAAATATATATTAATTTTTAATTAATATCACTTACAGGGACATTCCTTCAAAAGCTATCCCTCAGAGACTTTCCTTACATTTAAGGTGTGTCCCTCTTCACTTACAGGGACATTCCTTAAATGCTATCCCGCAGAGACTTTCCTTACATTTAAGGTGTGTCCCTCTTCCTAAACATGTATACATGCCACCATATGCCCCGGTGACACTTCTCTTAATTCAGGTCTTACTTCGGCACATTCCTTTGTAGCCCTTTGACATCTGGTTCTGAAAGGACATCCGCTTGGCATATTTAAGGGGCTTGGAACATCTCCTTCAAGTAAAATCCTCTTATGGTTTCTTGCATGATTTGGATCAGGCACGGGTACCGCCGACAATAATGAAATAGTATAAGGATGAAGAGGATGATTATATAATTCATCAGAATCGGCCAACTCCATCATTCTGCCCAAATACATAACTGCAATTCTGTCTGAAATATGCTTGACAACCAATAAGTCATGGGCAATAAACAAATATGTTAAACCCAACTGGTCCTGTAAATCTTCAAATTTATTTATAATTTGTGCCTGAATGGATACGTCCAGAGCAGATACCGGCTCATCACAGACAATAAATTCCGGTTGTACGGCAAGAGCTCTTGCTATACCGATTCTTTGACGTTGACCTCCGGAAAACTCATGTGCATAACGGGTTGCATGTTCGCTGGACAATCCCACAATATCCATCAGTTCATTAATTTTATCATTTCTTTCCTTACTGTTTTTGTAAAGTCTGAATACATCTAAGGGCTCTCCCACTATATCTCCAACCGTCATTCTTGGATTAAGCGATGAATAAGGATCTTGGAAAACCATCTGTGCATTTTGTCTTAATTTTTTTATAGATTCACTGCTTTTGATTTTTTCGCCTTTGAAAATCACTTGACCGCCGGTTGGCTTGTATAACTGAAGTATAGACCTGCCCACAGTTGTTTTTCCGCAGCCGGATTCTCCTACCAAACCTAATGTTTCACCCTTTTTTATAGAAAAACTTATATCATCAACAGCTTTTAAAGGTTTACTCTTGAAGAGCCCTGTAGAAATATCAAAATATTGTTTTAAATTATTAACCTCAAGTAGAGTTTCCTTATTCATTTTTATACATCTCCTCTACATTTTCTTTTGTAAGCTTGTTTTCCTCTATTCCTGATTTCACATTCATCCAACACCTTGATGTATGCCCTTTTTCTATTATTAATTCTTTTGGGTTATGGTAAAGACATACTTTCATTGCATTGTCGCATCTTGGTGCAAAAGCACAGCCATCAGGCAGGTTCAATAAATCAACCGGATTTCCCCCAATTGGTTTTAAACGCATTTTTTCATTCTGCGATGTTGGAATAGATTTTAACAGTCCTTTTGTATACTCATGTTTTGGACTGTAAAAAATATCATCGGACGTACCTCTCTCAGAAATCTCTCCTGCATACATAACGATTATTTCATCACACATTTCAGCTACAACACCCAAATCATGGGTTATAAGAATTATAGCCATTCCCAATTGTTTTTGCAAATCTTTCATTAAATCAAGTATTTGAGCTTGAATTGTAACATCCAAAGCAGTTGTAGGCTCATCGGCAATTAAAATGTCCGGCTCGCAGGCCAGTGCCATGGCAATCATAACCCTTTGTCTCATTCCTCCCGAAAATTCATGAGGATACTGATTTATTCTCCTATCAGGTTCATTCATCCCAACAAGTTTTAGCATTTCAACAGCTCTTTCCTTTGCTTCTTCCTTGTTTCTTTTTGTATGGAGCATAATTGCTTCCATTAACTGATTTCCGATTGTAAAAACAGGGTTTAAGCTTGTCATTGGGTCTTGGAAAATAATACTTATTTTATTACCCCTGATTTTTTGCATTTCTTCCTTGCTGCAACCAACCAGTTCTTTACCTTTTAATTTTATACTTCCGGAAACTATTTTCCCCGGGTTTGTAAGAATTTGGAGGATGGAGTAAGCGGTAACACTTTTACCTGAACCGGATTCCCCAACAATACCTAAAACTTTTCCTTCATCTAAATCAAATGACACACCATTAACTGCTTTTACTTCACCGGAAGATGTAAAAAATGAAGTATGCAAATCCTTAACTGATAATAAATTCATTTTCTTTCCTCCTACTTCTTTAATTTAGGGTCAAATGCATCTCGCAACCCGTCGCCTAACAAATTAAAAGACAAAACTATCAACCAAATGAAGAGAGCCGGTATAACCAACCTGTGAGGATAGCTGTAAATTCCGGACAATGCATCCGAAGCCAAGGAGCCTAAGCTGGGCATAGGTATGGAAACACCCAAGCCAAGGAAGCTTAAGAAGCTTTCCGTAAATATTGCTGACGGAATCTGCAAAGCTGTGGATATTATTATAACACTCATGCTGTTAGGAAGCAAATGCTTCTTAATTATCCTCCAGGGGCTTGAGCCTATGGATTTTGCAGCTAAAACATATTCATTTTGCTTTATTGATAGTATTTGACCTCTTACAAGTCTTGCCATACTCACCCAATATAAAAGTGCAAATACAATAAATATACTCAGCATGTCCGTTCCTATTTTGGCAAGAGATGTTCCTGATATTTTAGGTGTCAAGACTTCCTTCAATACCACGGAAAGCAAAATAATCATAAGCATATCCGGAAGCGAATAAATAATATCTACTATTCTCATCATAAAAAGGTCGACTTTCCCTCCGAAATAACCTGATATGGAGCCATAAACCACTCCTATTATCAATACGATTATGGCGGCGAAGAATCCTACAAGCAGTGATATTCTCGCACCGAAAATAACTCTTATGGCATAATCTCTTCCGGATGCATCAGTTCCGAATATATGAGGAAATACTTTTTCCCCACTTTCTATACGTTTTAATTCTGTCGCTCCATACTGAAATGGTTTTATATTATTGTAGGAACTATCAGTTCTTTTTCCCTGAGCAACTCCTAATTGTTGTTCATAAGTGTATGGGTAAATCATTGGTACTATAGTTACTAATATGGCAATTGTAATTATAATCCACAAACAAGTCATTGCAATTTTGTTCTTTTTTAATTTTCTGATGCCGTCTTTAAAGAATGTTACACTTTCGCTCATTCTGACCTGCTGAGCTTTTTCATCATCAGTTGCCTTTTCAAAATCCTTTAAATTAAGCTGAAAGCTAAGTGCATTCTTTTTGGGTAAATCATTTATATTATTCATGTCCATCCCGCTTTCTATCCTAATTGTATTCTTGGGTCAAATATCTTATACATAATATCCGTAACAAGCATCATAACGATTATAAGAGCCCCTAAAAATATTGTAGTTCCCATAATCATTGTATAATCACGATTAATTATGCTTGAAACGAACTCTTTCCCAAGTCCGGGTACCGCAAATATTTTTTCTACAACCAAACTTCCGGTGATAATATATGCAATCATAGGTCCTGCGTATGTTATAACCGGTGTTACAGCATTCCTTAATGCATGTTTGAATAAAACCAAAATAGGCTTAACTCCCTTTGCCTTTGCAGTTCTTATATAATCCTGACTTAATACATCAAGCATGCTTGATCTTGTTAGTCTTACGGTATATGACATTGGATATAAGCTTAATGATATAATAGGAAGTATAAGCCCGCCAGGTTGATTTCCGTTAGCTGGGAAAATTCCTAGCCAAACGCAAAATATTAACAAAAGAAGTGTTGCAATTATAAAGGAAGGCATAGCCACCATTGCAGTAGATATAACCATTATGATTTTATCTATTGCTTTATTATGAAAAACTGCTGCCAAGGAGCCAAAAATCATTCCTGTGGCAAGTGCAATCAAAGCAGCTGTTCCTCCTAATTTAGCACTTACTTTAAAGCCAGTCATTATAACTGTGCCAACTTCTCTTCCTCTTTGTTTAAGAGAAGGACCAAAATCAAATTTTAAAACACCTTTTAAATATGTTGAGTACTGTTCCGATAAAGGTTTGTCCAGTCCGTATTTTGCTTCTAATGCTTTCGTTACTGCAGGGGTTGCTGCCTTTTCACTTAAAAAGGGGCCGCCCGGTATGTTATGCATTGCAAAGAAGGTGATGGTTATTATTAAAAATATTGTAACAAAAGCCAAGGCCAATCTCTTAACAATGTATATTGCTAATTTTGAATCCATTATTTATTACCTCCAAATATTTCAAATAAATTCAACTAAATATTGTAATAAGAACATAAGCAGTATCATATTTATTCCTAAAACAAATTTAATTTCAGCAAAACATAGAATATTATAACATGGCTATTTCATTATTTCAACATCTTTATTTATATACCATAACTGTTTAAATATGTAAGGAAAACGATATGAATAGAATACTAACACATTCAAACAGCTACATCATAAATATTAATACATTAATAAAATAAAAACAAATGGATATATATGCTTTATTTCATGAGAAAACATATAAAAGGGGTTTTTATATTACATTCATTTAACAAAATATGTTATCACTTTAAAAACAGATCCTCTATTAAAAAGCGAAGTATGTTGCTTTCTATTTTATTTTATATTTTTTAAAATTTCACATAATAAATTATATATATTTTCCACGGAGCTAATATTTACATGTTCGTTGGGTGAATGAGCATCATATGCATCAGGCCCCATGGATATAGCATCAAGTCCCGAAATTTTACCCATTAAAAGTCCGCATTCAAGCCCTGCATGTATCGCACCTACAATCGGCTCCTTATTAAACATATTCTTGTATACTTCAATACAAATATCCCTGATTTTAGATTCCTTGGCATATTCCCATCCGGGATAATAGCTTCCTATCTCATATTCTACACCAACTAAAGCAGCTAAGAGCTTCATAGCAGGTATAAAACCTTCCGTAAGCAGACTTTCAACACTGCTCCTTGGGTGGTTATACAAGGTTATATATTTTTCATCTGTAGTAATAACCCCTAAGTTGTTGGAGCTTATAACTAAATCAATAGCTGTGCTTCGTGATAATACTCCTACAGGAGTTAAGTTTATCAAAGCAAGAGCTTTTTCAAATATATGTTTTTCCAAAGGAAATATTTCTTTGTTAAGATTATGAAGTTCTACTGTAATTGACGGGTCTGTAAATGCCAATTCATTATTTAGTATTTTATTCCACTTAATAACCTTTTCAGTTACACTATCAATATCTTTAATTGTGATAAGAGCATTTGCTTCCCTTGGTATGGCATTTGTTTTTGAGCCACCGTCAATACTTGCTAAATTAACCTCATCCTTTAAATCAGATAATACCCTTCCAAGTATTTTATTTGCATTTCCTTTTTCTTTGTCAATATCTACGCCTGAGTGCCCGCCACTCAATCCTTTTACACTTAATTTAAAAGCTTTTTCTTTAGAACCTTGAAATTTTAGAGGTATTTTAAAATCAATTTCACTGCCGCCTGCACATCCTGATGTAAATACCCCTTCTTCTTCGCTGTCCAAGTTCAATAAGTATTGACTTTTAAACAAGTTCCCGTCAATGTTTGCAGCCCCTGTCATTCCCTTTTCCTCATCAGTTGTTATTAACACTTCGAGAGAAGGATGTTCTAAATCCGAATCCAAAACAGACAAGGCGTATGCAACAGCTATACCGTTGTCGGCCCCAAGAGTTGTGTCAGTTCCATATATATGTCCATCCACAATTCTTAGCTTTATGGGATCTTTTTCAAAATCATGCACAACACCTTCGTTTTTCTCGCATACCATGTCCATGTGGCCTTGCAGCATTACAACAGGTGCATTTTCATAACCTTTAGATGCAGGCTTTTTTATTATTATATTTAAATGATCATCTTGAATTACTTCCCAGCCTTTAGAACCTGCCAAATTAAACAAATAATCGGATATTTGTTTTTCATTTCCGGAACCTCTTGGTATTTGTGATATTTCTTCAAAATAATAAAATACTTTTTCCGGTTTCAAACCTTCTAAAACTCTCATATTTACCTGGTTTCTAAAAACGTAACATTTCATAACATTATGTTTTTTCATCTTATCCTATAAATAAGATGGTGGTA
>CAZTXR010000108.1:0-6687 GCA_964617605.1 uncultured Clostridia bacterium
AAAGGTCCTTTTCATAAAGACTTGAAATAGTATTAATAAAATTATTTGTCTTTGGGGTTCTAAAAGCAACATTGTTATTGTTTATATATTTAAATGAAATATTTTCCTTGCTAAGGGCCAAGGATACAACAATTTCGTTTATATTCAAGCTCTCTGCAGTGTCGCTTTTTAAGAACTTTTTCCTGGCAGGCACATTATAAAATAATTCGCTGACAGTAAGCGTTGTTCCAACGGGACAGCCTATATCTTCCTTTAAGGCTATAACACCGCCTTCAATTCTCATTTTAACCCCATAAGGAGCGTCATATGTCCTTGTTACTATTTCAACCATTGAAACAGCAGCAATACTTGCCAGTGCTTCACCTCGAAATCCCAATGTAAATAAAGTATTCAAATCATCAGAGGAAGAGATTTTGCTGGTGCAGTGCCTTTGAAATGCACTTTCAACCTCTTCCCTTTCAATACCCTTGCCGTTATCTGTTATGCGAATTAAGCTTTTACCGCCGTTTTTAATTTCAACAGTTATTTCATCAGCCCCTGCATCAATAGAATTTTCAACCAATTCCTTTACAATTGACTTTGGACTTTCAATTACTTCACCGGCAGCTATTTTATTGATTGTTTCATTATCCAACAAATGAATTACAGACATGTGTGCATATTCCTTCCTATATGTGTTTAGCCTTATCTATTATGTCATTTAACAATGTCAATGCTTTTATCGGTGTAATATTTTCTATGTCAATTTGCTTTATATTTTCTGCTAATTCCTTATATTCTTTGTTTTTTCCATTTTCAGCAGGCTCTCCCTGAAACATTGATACCTGAAAATTATCTGTTACCCTGTTTTTCTTTTTGGCAAAAGGTTTGTTTATATCGCTTTCATCTAATTGAACTAAAATTTCTTTAGCCCTTACAACAACTTCATCCGGCAGTCCCGCCAAATTGGCAACCTGGATTCCGTAGCTCCTGTCAATGCTGCCTTCTGCAATCTTTCTTAAAAATGTTATTTTATCATTTGATTCTTTTATCATTATTTTATAGTTTTTGACACTTTTCAACTTACTTTCAAGCTCTGATAATTCATGATAATGGGTAGCAAAAAGTGTTTTTGCCTTGATTTTTTTCGTAATATATTCAACGACACTCCAGGCAATGCTTAAGCCGTCATAGGTGCTGGTACCCCTGCCGATTTCATCAAGTATCAAAAGGCTGTTTTCTGTGGCATTTTGCAATATGTTGGAAACCTCGCTCATTTCAACCATAAATGTACTTTGACCTTGAGACAGGTCATCAGATGCCCCAACACGGGTAAATATTTTATCAACAATACAAATTTCAGCCTTTTTAGCAGGAACGAAGCTTCCTATGTGGGCCAAAAGAGCAATCAAGGCAACCTGCCTCATATAGGTTGATTTACCTGCCATATTTGGTCCCGTAATAATTGACATGCGGTATTCTTTCTTGTCTATGTATGTGTCATTGGGAACAAACATTTCGTTTTTCATTATTTTTTCAATTACGGGATGCCTGCCGTCCCTAATATTGATAAATCCTTTATTGTTCATTTCAGGCCTTACATAATTATTTTTAACTGCGGCTATTGCCAATGAATTAATGGAATCAATTACTGCAATACCGAAAGCTGTTTCTTGAATTCGTCTTACATGATTGCTAATAAACTGCCTTATTTCTAAAAATAATTCATATTCAATTTTCATAACCTGTTCATCGGCATTCAGTATTTTGGCTTCCATTTCCTTAAGCTCCGGTGTTACATACCTTTCGCAGTTTGCCAATGTTTGCTTCCTGATATAGTAGTCGGGAACATCTTTTAAATAGGATTTGGTTACTTCTAAATAATAGCCGAAAATCTTGTTAAATCCTATTTTTAAATTCTTTATCCCAGTTTCATCTCTTTCCTTTGTTTGCAGATTGGATATCCAATTCTTCCCATGAATCATTATTTCCTTTAATTCATCCAGTTCATCATTGTAGCCTGCATTGATGATTCCTCCTTCTTTAATTGAAAGAGGGGGCTCTTCTGCAATTGCCCTGTTTATTAAATCATATATATCCTTTAATTCGTCAAAATTCGCATAAATATCTGCAAATATTTGCGAATTAAGCCCTGATAATTCAGCTTTTAAATCCGGTAAATTTGAAAGGGACTGCTTCAAGGCATTAAAATCCCTTCCGTTGCAATTTCCGTATACAATACGGCTGATAAGCCTTTCTATATCATAAATAACCTTTAAATATTCCTTAATATTGTTTGATGGCATGACATTGTTATATAATTCTTCAACCCCGTCCAATCTTAAATTTATAAGGTTAATATTTTTTAGAGGCTCCTCTATCCACTTTTTAAGAAGCCTCCCCCCCATTGCAGTCATTGTATTGTCAACAACATGGTAGAGTGTCCCCTGGCCTTTTCTGCCCCTTATTGTTTCAATAAGCTCCAAATTCTTTCTTGTGCTGTTGTCAAGATGCAAATAATCGCCTAACTGGTAATAATGAAGCTTATTGATATGATCTAAGGAGGTTTTTTGAGTTTTATTCAAATAATTCAAAAGCATTCCTAAGGACATGAGGGCATGGTCACTTTCCTTAAGCCCGAAGGAATCCAGCGATACAACCTTAAAGTGTTTTAGAATTATATCCTTATAATCATTTAAGCCAAGAACATCGGGTATGTTTATTATTGAATCAATAATTTCATTATCCGTAAATTTATTGGATATAATTTCTGAAGGCCCTATTTTGTTTATTTCTTCTATTAATAAGTCATTGGAATTATTTTTTAAAAAATCGCTTAAAGATATATTTTCTGTTACAAATAAATCCCCTGTTGAAATATCCACATAAGACAATCCAAAGCCTTTATCTAAATAAAGGCAGCACAAATAATTGTTGCTTTTTTCATCCAGCATAGCCGGGTCTATTATGGTGCCGGGAGTAATTACCCTTACAACATCACGTTTTACAATACCCTTGGCAAGAGATGGGTCTTCAAGCTGTTCGCAGATTGCAACCTTGTAGCCGTTTTCTATAAGTCTTGAAATATAACCGTCAACTGCATGATGCGGAACACCGCACATAGGGGCTCTTTCTTCCTGACCGCAGTCCCTTCCCGTAAGGGCGATTTCTAAGACCTTTGATGCAACTAATGCATCCTCGAAAAACATTTCATAAAAATCTCCAAGCCTGTACAAAAGAATACAATCCTTGTATTGCTCCTTAATTCCAAAATACTGCTCCATCATAGGTGTATATTTTGCCATTACAAACCCCCTAACAGTGACGGCAACCCCGTCCCCTTGTCATATAATTTCACCCTCCATGTGGAAGGTCTTTACACTTTTTATTTTTACATTTACTATTTGACCTATAAGGTCCTCGCTGCCCTTAAAATGAACTAATCTGAAATGTTCGGTCCTGCCTGTTAATTTATCACCTTCTGCAGATTCAACCAGGACAGTATATATTTTATCAATACATTGCTGATTTTTTTCCAGTACTATAGGATATAAAACTTCCAATAGTTTGTCAAAACGCTTATGTTTTATTTCATCAGGTATTTGGTCTTCCATTGTGGCGGCTTTAGTCCCCTCTCTTACGGAATAAAGAAAGGTAAAAGCTGAATCATATTCAACTTTTTTAACAACATCTATTGTTTCTTCGAAATCTTCTTCTGTTTCACCGGGGAAGCCTGCTATTATATCTGTCGTTATGGCAATATCAGGCACAGCAGCCTTTAGCTTTTCTACTAAATTCAAATAATGCTCTTTCGTGTATTTGCGGTTCATGCGGCTAAGCACTTTATTGCTGCCTGCTTGTACCGGCAAATGAACGTGATTGCATACTTTATCACATTCTTTTATTGTTTTTATTAAATCATCTGTTAAATCCTTCGGATGAGATGTCATAAAACGAATTCTTTCAATACCGTCAATTTTATTTATTTCACGCAGGAGCCCTGCAAATGTAAATTTATTTTCCAAATTGCTTCCGTAAGAATTAACATTTTGCCCCAGTAAGGTTACTTCCTTGCAACCATCCTCTGCCAATGCTTTAATTTCTTGAATTATTTCATCTGGCTTCCTTGATTTTTCCCTGCCCCTAACATAGGGTACCACACAGTAGGTACAGAAATTATTGCAGCCATATGTTATGTTTACCAAGGCCTTAAACTTAAATTTTCTTAATTTAGGCATATCTTCATATATAAGTTCACTGTTATCTACTATGTCAACACTTTTTCTTTTGTTAATTTCAGCATTATATATAAGAGCCGGCAGTTCATGTATGGTATTTGTTCCAAAGATCATATCTACAAAAGAAAAGCTTTTTAATACCTTTTCCCTTATTTCCTGTCTTTGCATCATACACCCGCATACTGCCACCAACATATCCGGATTTTTACGTTTCAAACCCTTTACTTCGCCTAATTTGCCAAAGACTCTAAGTTCCGCATTTTCTCTTATTAAGCAGGTATTAAATATTACAAGATCAGCTGATTTTTCATCGTCAGTTTCTGCATATCCAATGGATTCAAGCATACCTGAAATCTTTTCTGAATCATGTTCATTCATTTGACAACCATAAGTTAAAATATTATAGGTTTTCCTTCTGCCATTCATTATAAAAAATTGCTCATTATTATTTATTAATTCTATAATCTTTTCACCGTCCAATTTTACATCTTCAGTGATAATGTCTGTATTTCTTTTGCTCATTTTTCCCCAACTTTCTAATTAAAACATTTTTACATCTTGAATATTATATCATTTTACAATACTTACTTCAATAAAAAAATTCATAGGACACTATTACCATTGACAAGGGGACGGGGTTGTTGTCACATATGACAACAACCCCGTCCCCTTGTCATAAAAAAATATGTTCAATTAATATAATATTTGTGCTATTATAAATAAGCATGACTTAAGTTTACACAATAGAGGTGACAATGAGGACTAATTTTAAAGACAAAAAATTTCTCAAGGCAATGATAGCAATTGCCTTGCCTATTACATTACAAAATTTAGTGGCTTCTTCCGTTAATATGCTTGATACACTGATGATTACAAGTCTTGGTGAGGAAAGCCTTGCAGCTGTAGGATTGGCAAACCAAGTTTTCTTTTTTTATTCCGTTACCATATTTGGAATTGCTACGGGATCATCAATTTTTTTATCGCAATTTTGGGGCAAAAGAGATACAAAAAATATAGCCAGGATTTTAGGCATTTCCTTATTCTTAGTAAGTATTTTAGGGATTTTATTTACCCTTGCAGCTTTGATTGTGCCGGAATCCATAATGAAAATTTTCAGCACCGATGCGGAAGTTATCAGCTTGGGGATTGATTATTTAAGAATAGTATCAATCAGCTATATTATTACAGGTGTAAGCTTCATGTATGCAGTTGCTTCAAGAAGCATAGGTCAGGCTAAAATGCCTATGATTGTAAGCGTTGTTTCCTTTTTGACAAATTTAGTATTTAATTATCTTCTCATTTTCGGAAAATTTGGATTTCCTCAATTAGGAGTCAAAGGAGCTGCATGGGGCACACTTATAGCAAGAACAGTTGAAATAGTATTAATATTATATTTGGTATACTCAAGAAAAAGGGATAACCCGCTTGCCCATGATATTCTTTCCATGACAGATTGGTCAGGGGATTTTATAAAAAAATATTTCAAAACCGCTTCCCCGGTTATTATAAATGAAGCATTTTGGTCCTTGGGTACAGTGCTTTATTCATTGGCTTATGCAAAGATTGGTACAGGTGCTGCGGCTGCTGTTCAGATTTTAAGCACGATTCAAAACATATTCATGGTCTTCAGCAGAGGCTTGGCTAATTCCTGCACAGTAATGGTCGGAAATAAGATTGGTGAAGGTGATGAGGATGAGGCTGTTACATATGCAAACAGCTTTATGATACTATCAGCCGCCTTGGGTTTTATCCTTGGTGTAATCTTGTTTGTTTCAACGGACGGAATACTTATCTTCTTCAGGAACTTAACGCCTGAACTGTATAACTCAGCCAAAAAACTCTTAATGGTTGCAGCCGCCTTTTCATTTATCAAATCCTTTAACGGGACACTGATTGTGGGGGTTCTCAGAGGCGGAGGAGATACTAAGTTTTCTATGTTCCTCGAAGTCGGTTCCGTGTGGTTGGTAGGAGTTCCCTTGGCATTTTTAGGAGCCCTGGTATTTAAACTTCCCGTACATTATGTTTTTATGATTGTCAACATAGAGGAAGTTACTAAAGCTTTGGTCGGTATTACCAGAGTGAAATCTAAAAAATGGGTTACAAATGTAATACACGATATGTAAGAGCAATTATAGATAATAAAAGCCATATTTGTATATAATAAAAAGATATTACGCGATAAATGTAAATATTTCTTTAAATTTTTGTAATTATGATGTAAAATGACTAAGATTGATTTTTAGATTAGGAAGGATTGTAATGAATAATATAGATTTAATAAACAAAAGACGAATATTTGGCATAATTTCTCACCCGGACGCAGGTAAAACAACCTTGACTGAAAAATTATTGCTCCACGGAGGGGCTATAAGAGAAGCCGGTACAGTAAGGGCAAGAAAAAATGCTAAATTTGCCAAATCAGACTGGATGGAAATAGAAAAACAACGTGGAATTTCCGTTACTTCTTCCG
>CAZTXR010000109.1:0-6677 GCA_964617605.1 uncultured Clostridia bacterium
AAAAGCTTGATTTTCTGCATTAACAGTTACAATAACATTATCTATCATTTGAAATCACCGCCGTCATCTGTTATTCCCATCAAAGTCAATGCATGAATTAATTTGTTTTTAAATGTGTCATAATCTATTGAGTGAAATGCAACCGCCTCTTTACCTCCGGTGTCAACAGGTAGGACTTCCAATGAACCGCTTTTTGAATTAATTACCATAATACTCATCACATCATTTTCTTCACTGTTAAAGTCAACCATAATGACAGAGTAGTAATTTGATGTTCCGCTTAATCCGCTGTAGATAATCTGTGCCTGAATGTTGTTACAACCTGTCTTATACAACTCTTCCATGGCTGTTTTTGAAGCAAATTCATCTTCTGTTGACCCTTTTATCTGTTTCAAAAGGCTTGGCGGTATTACAACCTTGTTCCCAACATCTTTCTCCTCCTGAGTTATCCAATTAATATATTTTAAAATGTATGGATTGATATCCACAGGGTTAAGGGTGGTCAATTCAAATTTATCGGATATGGCTTTAACTTTTATTACCCTGTTATCGTATAAGTAAAATAAAAGCTTGTTTGCGCTTGTTGCACTAATCTTGTCAACAGATAAATATTTTTCACATAAGGCGCATACTTGAATCACTTGCATCACCTCAGTATTAGGAAAAAAGTTGCCATCGAAATCAGCCCGCGCATATCCTTTACTTTCAAGTTCTGATTGAATTTTTAAAACCTCTTGTTTTATTTCTAATTCGTCCATGCCATAGAAACCGTCCGGGATTCCTATTACTTCGGATGCTCCTGCAAGTGCAGACAGATAAAGCATTTCACGGGCATTCAATTCAATTTTGCTCAAAAATTCATACCCCCTTTGACTTATAATTCATACATGGCTTTGAATCTCAATGCCTTTTCTCGATGAATAACATAGCCTTCATATTCATCAAGCAAAACTTCCTGCTCGCTGTATGGAATATTCGCTTTGAACACGTTATGATCCCTGAAACTCCCCCCCAACAGAATACTTATTTGACTGTTAACAAGCCCCATTGTAAATGGTTCCCCCTGATTATACAGCTTTGCCACATCGTCACTATTGCCTGCGACAAGCAAATTAACATTAAGGCCTTTTCCTAATCTTATGATTGCTTCCATTCTCTTGGCAGTTTCATCTTTAATTAGTTCAAAGCATTGTTTTAGGTCATCTATCAAAATTAAGAAGGGAGTAAACTGAATACTGTTATCTTTGTAATATTCATCTTTTCGCTGCTGTAAAATTGGAACGATATCTGACACAAATTGATCAAACTCTGACACATCGGTTATGTATTGATCACATATTCCCGCAATACTGTTTAATGCGTTTCCCGAATCAAATGCTATTGTTTTAGCATTCATCTGTTTGGTGATGACCTTCAGCAGGTTGGATTTTCCACTCATTGGTTTTCCCGACACTATAATATGGTGCTGCCCGGTAAAACTGATTCCAATCGGTTCCACATCCTTGGATGTAAGCCCAATAGCAATATCATTTGTTTTAACGGAACCAAAATCAATAATTGCAGGCATAATAGGTATGGGATTTGCCCTTTTCCCTTCCCATTTTTTGCTCATTAAAATCGCAGTCGCTTTTATTTTACTTACTCGCTCACTTTCGTTCATACCCTCGATAGGAAGCGCCGCCTGGAATTCAAGGGGTGGATTGCCCTTTGCAAGTCCTCGCCCCGCAGTCTTTTCCGGTTCCAGTCCGTCTGTTTTTCCTACAATTGAATAATAGTCTGATTTATCAGTCATTTGCAGTGATACTGCCATTTTAATGTTTTGACCTAGTTTGAAACCTAATGCCATTGTATTGTTTGCGGTGGTTACAAAGTAAACTCCATAATTTCCGCCTTCTCGAGTCAAATTTATAAAGAACTGCTCTAAATTTGGGTAGAGGTTTATCACTGGAGCAAAGTTATCAAGTACCAGTAAGATATCGGGCAGTATCTCGTGGGTAGCTTCCCGGTATGAAACAATATTGCCCACTCCTTCAGCGGCAAATTTTCTCTTTCGTTGTTCCAGCTCCTTTATAATGAGGCGAGCAGTTTTTTCTATCCTCTCGTTGTCATTATCATTGGCAACACCACCAACATGTGGAAAATCTTTAAATATTCCCATGCTCCAGCCACCAAAATCCATAATGTAAATATTTACATCTTGTGGAGTATAAGATGATACCAGGGACATAATTAGTGTTTGCAGCATGGTAGTTTTTCCTGTACCCGGAGCACCGTAAATAACATGATGTCCGTCCTCGCTAATATTAAACCGCAGCGGGTATTGGGATTGTGTATGCGGATCATCAAGCATACCCAAAATTGGGTTGATTATTTCATTGCCAACCGGCCACTTTTCACCGTCAAAGCCATCATTTAGGATAGCATTAAGCGGGATTATATTCGGAAGTTTCTGCATCCATATTTTTTGGGCTTTTGCTAAACCTTTATCTTGGACATATTTATCCATATACTGAATAATAACGTCAATCTCACTGAGCTCACTTTTAATTCCAAGTGTTTTTTCGTATGTATCATATGAAATTCGCTTACCGCCAAGATCCACAACAGAAATACGCGGTTTTGCTACTGTTTTTGTTGTTTTGTTTGGATTATACGGTGCACCGCTCCAATAGGACTGCACAAGCTCAAACACCTCGTCTTCGCCAACTTGCACATAAGCCCGTCCGGGGTTAATAATTTTCGCCGCTTCCGGATGCTTTATCATATCTTTGCTGTCAGCTGTACTGGCAACCTTTAAGCACCACCTGAATCTTGTATTAGCATGCATTTTGTCATCTACGACTCCGGCAGGCTTCTGGGTGAGAAGGACAGCAAATACACCAAGTGTCCTTCCAATAGCAAAAACCCTGTTTACAACGGTCATAAAATCAGGAAATTGTACTTTAAATTCTGCAAACTCGTCAATAACAATAAACAAAAATGATAATGGCTCCTTTGCTTTACCATCTCTGTATAATTTCAGATAATTGATTATGTTGTTAACACCAGCACCATCAAGTAATGCCTTCCTGCGTGATAATTCATTCTCCAGCGCAATAAGATTTCTGTTTATGTTTGTATCAAGGTCAGAAATTGTCCCTGCTAAATGGGGCATATTAAGAAATGGAAGTATAAGACCTGTTCCTTTAAAGTCAATCAACACAAATGACACAGCCTGCGGTGAAAATTTAAGTGCCATGGATAGTATCCATGATTGCACCATCTCTGATTTCCCTGAGCCCGTCATTCCTGCAACCAATCCATGAGGTCCATGATGTTTTTCATGAATGTCAAAAAGAAATTGGTCCCCATTGGCTTTTAGACCTATGGGTACTGCCATAGACTTAAATGTAAGGGTATTTGCCCAATCGTCTGTAATATTTATATCATTTGGAGTTTTTACACCGTATCCCTCAAGGAAAGTTACACAGCTTGGAAGCATTAATTCTTCAGACATGGAGTTGACCCTTACAGGGGCAAGAGCACGGGAAAATGCATCTATACTGTCTTTTACTTTATCAATCTTAAATTCTTTTCTATCAGAAGCATTTTCCTTGTTATAAATAATGCCTCCGCCATTATTTGCATCTATAATAACTGCACAATCCCTTGACAATAAGCTAATGTCATCATATAGAAACAGCGATCCTACACCCATTTTTTTATTATTACTGGTTAAATACTTCAAGATCGTTTGCTCTTTCATCAGAGTTATGTCAGCAAAAATAAAAAGGTAATAGGGTAATTTAAAATCGTTTCTTCTGTAATCATCTTCTTCTTTAATTTCACGGAGACGTTGAGTTAAAATTTCATTGAATTGTTTAAATATAATTGTTGCTCCATATGTATCACAAGCAATATACCGTTCACTGCGATTGTCATTAAATGAATGGGGGAGCCATCTGATCCAATCCCAATCTTGCATTTCGGATTTGGGAAAAATTGTTATAATTTTAAGTTCATCATAACAGTGATGTGTTACTGCCTGCATAATCATATTTCGTATAAGATGTATGCCTTCTCGGCGATTGCCTACAATACCGGCGCTTGGGAAATTAAGCATATCAAATATAATAGGTGCATCGTTAATATACCTATATTTATTTACGATTTCTTTAGGCTTATCTAACAAATCATCATCCTCAAGGTGAACGGTTTGCTTAGGAATTCGTAGTTGAACATTAAAATCCATTATGCCGCTGCCTACCCTCAAAGACATAAAATCATCATCCTGGGGCTTTCTCTCCCACAAGCGGCGTTCAATATTATGAACTATGCCTATACATTCGTTTGTATCGGGATGTACAAGGGACAAGGCTTTAAACTGTTGTCTGGTTTTATCTTCAATTTCCTTGATGGTTTCCTGCAAATGTTCATTATACCGCTCTAAACGCAAATGCTCTTTTTGTATATGTTTTTTCTTCTGAGATCCATAGGATAAAAATGAAACCATAATACCTATAAGAGACATTGGTGCGGTATACATTAATGAGACGGGATTACCTCCGGTAAATAAAACAACTGAAACCATAATAAAAATCATCGAGATTGGCGGTAACAGAACAGTCAACCAGTTTATTTCCGGTTTAGTTCCTAAGTTTGGAGGTGCCTGGATTTCAATTTCTCCTGTTGGAACTTCTAACTTCAATCTTGGTGAACGCATAAAGTATGGGTATTCCTTGCTTGTGATCTTGTTTTTTGGAACAAAGTTTATCGTCAAATCATCACCAGTATTTTGAAAAGACAAACTCTCATTCCGAAAAATTATTTTGTATATACCGATGGCAATAATATCGTTATCATGTAGAATTGCATCTCTTATGAGTTTATTATTTAGAAATGTTCCGTTTGTGCTCTTAATGTCAGCGATATGAAACTCTGTTCCCAGTTTATATATTTTTGCATGGTTACCGGATACCATTTTATTGTTAAATATAATATGGCAATGACTATTTCGCCCGATTGCAACCTCATCAACAGCAGCTATCCCCACTGTTTCTTCGCTGTCTGGCAGCACAGGTATAACTGAGACCGCTATTTTTTTATCTTTATTTAGTATGTAAGTATCGTTTACTGCAACTTCTTTTAATTTTATTAGTTCATTACCAAAATATGTTTCGCCGTCACATTTTATCATCCATATGTCTTTTGCTTTAAAGAAATAAATATGCCTGGTTTTAATAGTCACATCAGAAATAATATGACTATCTTTTGCACCTGATCCAATAGAAAATGATTCAAAATCATTAATATCGATATCAGTTATTACATTATTAGAATAAATTCTAACGATACACATATGTTCCCTCAACATTATTTATTTTGGAATACTCAAAAATTCTTGTGATTTATTCGTATTCATAATCGACGTCAATTTTTGACACTAAACCATTTTTTAAAGATATAGTTAAATCACAATGGTTGTCACCCGGAAACATGTTCTGATCATAAATACCAACTCGATAGAACAAAGAAATCCTACCATCTTGTTGAACCGTAAACATTGCATCATATGCGATGTCTTGGATCTCATTTGGGTTCCAACTTTCGTATAAATTAATAAAATGTGCTCCATCTTTTAACGGAGGCAAGGGGCTTGCTGATGGATTTTTTGCAAATTCCAATGCTTCAAGATTATCGCATCGAAATTTTTTAACCACCTCCTCAGCGGTCATACCAATAGTAATACCTCTCGGTCCTGTAATTGAATCACCTTCATTGATCTTTACACTCATTAGAAGAAGATTATTATGATAGACTGAAATGTCTGGATTTTCACGAAGAACACCGCCGAGTCCCCTCTGAAGTTCAATCATGGAACGTTCGATCCACTTATCAATACTTTCATATCCTTCTCTATCGTATATAAGCCCTCTTTCCTTCAGTTCATATACGTTCATCCCATACGGATAACCCCAGGTTTCTAAATCTTCAAAAGTAAACGGCTCTTTTCCAGTCAAATTAATGTCAGATGAATCACCAATTATTTCAAGGATTTCATCAATTTTCTCTTTAATCCTCTCATCTGAAGTCGCCTCATATCCTCTTTGCAATAAATCCAGTGCATCTGCATAACTATCTCTTTCACATAACTCATCAGCAATCCTTATATATGTGTCTAATATCTTTTTGCTCTGTGTGAGCGCAAAACCGGTCTTCAAGTTTTCATTGATCATTGTCACCATATCTTCACCGCTAATAGCAAGGTATGTGTCCGCTTTGCCAATGTAGGCCTTGTCACGTTTCGCTTCAATTGTAATAGCCTTATCAAAAGCCAGGATAGCTTCCTCATACTGCCCTTCTGCAAGGAACTTATAACCCAGTTTTATCTGTTGTTCATATGGATCAAATACGCTTTTGGATATTGAAAAAGCAGTTGCTCCGATTCCTATTACCGCAATAATCGCTATAAGAACGATAATCAACGTTTTCCTCAAATCTATCACTCCTTTATAGACTTGATGATAT
The DNA here is from genome assembly GCA_964617605.1 of uncultured Clostridia bacterium. Taxonomy (GTDB): domain Bacteria; phylum Bacillota; class Clostridia; order Tissierellales; family Sedimentibacteraceae; genus Sedimentibacter. The sequence continues at coordinate 6,508 of CAZTXR010000109.1, forward strand.
TTGGATTTGATGCCTAATAGTACGATTATTTCAACGTGTTATGAAGATATGATTGCAGAATTGTTGTCAGCATAAATTATAAAATTATACGCCAATAAAGATATGTCAGTCACTGTATAATGCCCCCGCTTGTCAAGACACGATTTTGGAATTATTAAGATAAATCCTCC
>CAZTXR010000110.1:0-6654 GCA_964617605.1 uncultured Clostridia bacterium
GTGAAGGTATAGTAACTTATACAAAAACAAAATCCGGGGAAGTTGAATATTTTAAGTCAGATAAAAATATGGAAGATATTCCAATGGTACTTTTGATTAATGAGGGAAGTGCCAGTGCTTCGGAGATTATGGCGGGAGCCATGAAAGATACAAAAAGGGCAGTTCTGATAGGAACAAAAACATTTGGCAAAGGAATAGTTCAGGTTGTTCAACCCTTTGGCAATGATGGTGAAGGAATTAAGATGACAGTTTCCGAATATTTCACACCTGCCGGAATAAATATTCACGGAATAGGTATAGAACCGGATATTGAAGTTAAGCTTCCCGAAGATGCGCAGGGCTATGGATATGAATATTACGAAACGGATACTCAGCTTAAAAAGGCTGTAGAAACATTAAAAAGATAAATAAAAGGGGACACCTTAAACTGTTAGGATGTCCCTTTATATTTATCCTAATAAATTAATACAGTCTTGGCCGCATCGTCCCAATAAACAGTTTTTTCAATTGCTTCACTGACAAATCTAAGCGGTATCATAATGCGGTTATTCACTAATTTTGCAGCTACATCCAAGGAGTTAGCCTTGCCATTTATATAAGCCGTGGTTGAGTTTGCCGGAATAATTATTTTTGTTTCTCCATACTCCACAACAGCGGACTTAGAAGCTTCTTCCCATTTTACATCACAGTTTAAAACTTCAAATACAGCTCTTAAAGGTACCATGGTTCTGCCATTTTCAATAAGGGGCCACTGATTGATTGAACTGAAATCTATATATTGGTCGTAAACTTTAACATTAACATAATTATCAGGCTTTTCATTTGTAATGTAATTGAATGCAATTGTATTTAATCCGGTAATGGATGAAGATTCGCGGATCCCTTGGTATTCAAACAATAAATTGTAGTTTCCCGCTTCTTTGAATTTCAATATACCCTTTGAAATATCTAACTTATTTTTATTATATGGATAAATCAATACGTCATTTGTAATATTTACCTTTTTGTTGCCGTAAAATGCATAAACGTTAAATTTCACTTGAGTTGCAATGTTGTAAGTGTTATTTGCAAAATCTAATGTTATTTTATCCGGTGTCTCTTTATATTTAATAAATAAATTTAAAACATTCCATTCACCTGTATTGTCACTGATGATCTGGCTGTAGTCGATTTGAAATATGTAATCATTCATCAACAATTTGGACATTGCATTGTTTATGCTGTCTTGAGATATTGATTTATCAAATCTTACAGAAATTCTTAGTGGATGATGTACAATTTTTTTCTTTAAAATATTTATCAGTTCAGATTCATCTTTTGCGGTATTTTCTTCATCGTACATATCGAGACCTGTCTCAACCAATATTTTGTCATAGGACAATTCCTTTAAATAGTCATAGTATTTCTTGGTTGATTTTGGCACTTCACAATTCTCATCAATTGTATGGTCCTTAGTTATTTCTTTTTCGGTTACCATATAATATGAGTATGAAACAGTTCCTATATCCGGTGAAGGGTCGTTCCAGGTCGTATCTAAATGAAACCAGTAATCGCCCAATTTAACCATATTCCATATATGTGCTTCCCCTGAACCTAATCCGGAAATCAGCTTGACGGGAATATTAAGCTTGCTTAGCATGTTATAGGTTAAAAGCGCATACCCGTTGCATACCGATGTACCTTTTGTAAGCAAATCATAATCTGAATAATATATTTTATTTTTATCATATTTGCTGTTTAGTACAATATAATCATGTACTGCTTTTGCTTTTTCATGGTCATTCATATAAGGTTTTATTATATCTGCTAAAATACCGTCAATCATTTTATCGGCCTTGATTCTTTCTTCCAAGGTTAAAATATAAACAACCTTCACATTTATATTGCTTACAGCCTTTGTGCCCGATATACTCCAATGTACTTCCTTGATATTGGATTTAATATAAATATCCTTATCCACCATACTCTTTAAAACTTCTTCTATATTGTCTAAGGTGCCGGTATATTTAATGTTAAAATCCGGATTATAATTGCCCAATTGTTCAATAATAGCATCTTCAAGCTCAGAATGATTGCTTGCATTAAAAGATTGGCCATATACATTTAGGGTAAATAGAGATATTAATATTAATACAGCAAAAATGGTTTTAACGGTTTTTTTCATTATATCACCTTCCTGACTCTTATTATGATTATATACCATTTAACAATAAAAATAAATAGTTTTATATTTTTCAATCATTGAAAGAAAATATAATGTAATGTATTATTGTAAATAGTATAAATTATTTATATGTCCATACAACTATACTGTATTATCGGTTAGACGTAAAAATTATTGAAAAGGTTTCAAAAAAGGAGAAATATGTATAAAAAGATTTTAAACCAAATATTACTAAGTGATAATCCTTCCTTAGGCATATATAAATTAATGGAAACAAATGAAATGGATAATATAATACCTGAAATTTTAAAGTTAAAAGGCTTTGAACAACAAACACCTTATCACGACAAGGATGTTTTAGAGCATACAATGGCTGTCTTGGATGAAATAAAGCCAAAGCTTAATTTAAGAATGGCGGCACTTTTGCACGACATCAGCAAGCCTGATTGTTTCACTTTGGATGAAAAGGGAAGGGGTCATTTTTACGGACATCACATAAAATCGGCTGAGGCAAGTGAAATAATTCTTAAGAGGCTTGGCTACGAAGAAGAATTCATTTTTGATGTAAAAACATTGATAAGATATCATTATATTAAGGAATTAGCCAATGTTATAAAAGATAAGGGCATAAAAAGGTTTGTGGATGCTGTCGGCGTTAACAGGCTTGATGATATGTTTGAACTTATCAGGGCCGATATGGAAGGTAAAGCTGTCACAAATTATGAAGTTTTAGAAAAATTAAGAGACATGTGCATGGAATATATTAATAGATAGTTTCCATTTTAGTATTCTTAAAACAGATTCGTTTATTCTTTGTTCCGATATAATTCCTTGAGAGGCTGCTGATAAAAGTTCCTTATATGATTTCTCAAGGTCTGACACAATAAGCATATCATTGCCTGCCAAAAGAGCTCTTGCTTCAAGAGAGGGAGTCTCTGATACTGCACTCATGGATAAGTCATCAGTTATAATTATTCCCGTAAATTCCATATCGTTTCTTAAAATATCAATTACTTTTTGGGAAAGGGAAGCGGGATTTTCCGCATCTATGGATTCTACAATATTGTGAGAAACTAAAATGCTTTCGGCTCCGGCATCGATTCCTGATTTAAAGGGTATAAAATCAGAGTTTAAAAATTCTTCGTAAGGTCTTTTATCATAGGCAGAGCCCGTGTGAGTGTCTGCATTGTTGCCATAGCCGGGGAAGTGCTTCAATGTTGAAGAAATATTATTTTCCTTTGCTGTTTCAACAACAATTTTCACATATTCCGCGGTTTCTTCTGAGGACTTTCCAAAGGAACGGTCGAAAATAAAATCCTTTGCATTTGTTGAAACATCAGCTACCGGACTTAAATTTAAATTAATTCCCAAGGATTTTAACAATCTTGATTTTTCGCTTGTATCCCTTATTATTTTTTCATAGCCCCCTATGTTGAATAATTCCTGCGGTGATTTAAAGCGTTCACCTGCAAGGTTAGGATTTGTGCTTACTCTGACAACTGTGCCCCCTTCTTCATCAACCCCTATTATCATGGGGATATCACTTTTTTCTTGATAATAATCAATTTTCTTGATAACATCCTCCTTTGTTTTACCTGTAAAGTCTTTTCCAAACATAATAAATCCACCCGGCTTCATAGACAGGTATATAGAAAGATTTTCATCTTCCGGACATCTTGCGAGAAAAAGTTGCCCTATTTTTTCTTCTATAGTCATATTTGCCAATATTGTTAAGGCTTCATCTTCAAATTCATAAAATAAATTTTTATCCTCTTCTTTCGGCAATACAACTTCATCTTCCGGTGTAATAACCTCTTCAGGCGTAACTTCAGGCGTGCTTTGATTATCCGGGATTTGCGGTGTATCTGCATTACATCCGGATAATAGCAATAATAAGCACAATACAAATATTTTCATGGGCTGAAAGCAGGGGTACCTGGATTTAAATATGTGTTTCACATCCTTTTTGTCTTTTAAGTACAAGAACATTAATATTTTATGCTCCATATTAATATTAACATTTATTAAACTTTTAAACAAATAAAAAGTGAAGCATTTTAGCTTTTAGCTTCACTTTTTCTATAGACAAATACATTGCGTTATTTATATTTTTCTTCAGTTTCAACTGCTGCCGTATTTTCCAATTGTTGTTGAAGCATTTCATTTATATCTTGTGCATTTAAAGCTTCTTCGGGAATTTCAAAGTCTGCTGCTTTGTTTATATTTAAAATTTCCATTGCCATATTTGCTTTTATGCTCTTAAATACTACAAAAGCTTCAGGAGGCAGTTCTTCACCCAAAACTTCAGTCAAACCTGACATCATAGCTGTAATCATATCCCCTAAATCCATTTCCATTTTTACCATTTCATCGGTTGCTTCATCTATATAAATGATGTATGTCAAGTCTCCCATCTCTATAGATGCAAGGTTTTTAAGCATTTCAGCTGTCATAGCTTCCTGCTCATTTGCAGGCTCAGGCATTAGTCCCTGGGCTTCCCCGAATATTTCTTTATATATGTCGCCTGACATTGTATACTGAAGTCTTAACAAGGTCCTTCCTGCTTCATCAGTATACTTTCCAAAATATTTTACATCTTTGGTATACTTTTCTGACATTTCTTTATTTTTTTGTATTGTTTCAATGTCATTTTTCATAAGGTCAGAAAGCATATCCATTGATATAGTTTGCTTTATCCATGATAGGTTTCCGCTTCCATCATTCATTCCCATGTATTGAGTTATGCTGTTTTCATCCACTGTCATATACATATCCATAATAGGCTGCATAATTTCAGTTTCCATTACCGGTATAAACATTGAAGCATTGATTTTTGCTTTAATGGGGTTCATAAAAATTGTCATATCCATTTTCATATCCATTTTTTGTGTTTGAACACTGCCTGCATCATCAGGAACATCCATGGACATATCAATTGTTGCTTTAATATCATAATTTTTCCAATTATAAGATTTGTCGTTTGCTGCAAAATATAAGGTCTTTGCATCTACAGGTTCTGTAGTTATTACTACTGTATTAAACTTTGAGTCCCATTCAACATCTGAGCCAAAAGCTGTAATGACTGCTCTTATGGGAAGATAGGTTCTCCCGTTTACTATTCTTGCGCTTGTATCTACTGCTATTTTTTCACCATTTTTTATTATGTAATTTTCATCAATGGGAACTTCAACAATCATATCCCCCTTTGCAGCAACTGCAGTTCTTGTTTCACCATTCCAATCAACTTCCGCACCAAATTTTTCAAGAGTAGCCCTAAAGGGAACCTGGGTCCTGTAGTTTTCATCTAAAAAAGGAAAACCTAATTCATCATTAAATTCGACTTTGGAAGAGTCAATAGTTATAATGATTTCATCAGCAAAAGCTGTAACAGATGATAGTACCAAAATTAAAAGCAAGCTTAAAACAAATACATTTTTTTTCATTATTTCCTCCTAAATTTTTCTACTTAACTTGATAATATAATATTATTGTGAAATGTTCAACAAGAATTATGTCAAATGTAATAAATAAATCCTTTGTTTAAATTGTTGTAAAACAGGTATAATTAAATTATAGCTAAACAGAAGAGGAGGGATTATATGGCTGTAATTGATTTTAATAAAACGGTATATGAACTGTGCAAAGAAAATGAAAATGTTGCTGAAATATTGGCGGAAATCGGATTTAAGGATATTACAAAGCCCGGCATGATTAATACGGCAGGGAGGTTTATGACAATTCCTAAAGGAGCTAAGGCAAAGGACTTTAATATAGAGGAAATAAAAAAACAATTTATCAAAAGAGGATATGAAATAAAAGAATAAAAAATATTATATAAGGAGTAGCCATGAGTGAAAGTATTAATAACAGAGAATATCGCAAGGATATTATCAAACAGATAATCAAGGAACTGCACGACGGCAAGACTGTTGATGAGGTAAAAGAAAAATTTGAAGATACATTTAAAGGAGTATCTGCTTCAGAAATAACTGATGCAGAACAGGCATTAATCAGTGAAGGACTTCCAATCAGTGAAGTACAAAGATTGTGTGACGTCCATTCAGCCGTTTTTAAGGGCTCCATTGAAGAAATTCACAGGGAAACAGATCCTGCAAAAATCCCGGGCCATCCTATCAATGTTTTGTTACTTGAAAACAGGGAGTTGGAGAAAATTATCGAAAAGGAAATCAAGTCAAATTTTGGGGAAAAAGCACTCGATAAAATATTAAAGGGACTGGATAAATTGTATTCAATCTTAGATATTCATTATTCAAAAAAAGAGAATCTTTTGTTCCCTTATATGGAAAAGTACGGTATTACAGCCCCTCCAAAGGTTATGTGGGGAGTAGACGATGAAATAAGGGATGATTTGAAAATACTTCAATCTGATTTGTCATACGGCGTATTTAATGATGAGCACAAAAAAGGTGCAGAAGATTTAATTAACAGAATTAATGAAATGATATTTAAAGAAGAAAATATTATGATTC
>CAZTXR010000111.1:0-6602 GCA_964617605.1 uncultured Clostridia bacterium
GTTCTTTATGATATTTTAGCCTTTTTAAGTTTGGCAATAAACCCAAAGGACAGGGATGCCTTTGTCAGGATTTATTATAAAAGCTATACTTATTTTTCCAAGGGCATGTGTAAAATGGTGCAAGACAGCAAAGAAGATAAAAGTGTTTTTGATATTTTGTACGGATACAAGCATTTTGATTATTATGTTTATGACAAAATTCAGCAATTTAAAATAGATATTAATTACTTGAATAAATTAAAACCTTGCGATGCAATAAAATTTATAAAATTTGACTTGGAATACATAAATTATTTGGAAAGAATGCAGGAGGAAGGCCGAAACAGCATGTCGAACTCCCTTCACATATTGGAGATTTTGGAGGAAATAGGGGCTTACTGCAATAATATAAGAGAATTCACGGCAAAAATAAACAATTTGCGGGATGTGATAAAGAGGGCATCCGAAAACAAGGATGCAAAGGTCATCTTGACCACCATTCACAGTGCCAAGGGTTTGGAATATGATTATGTATATATGATTGATAATTTAGAGGAATTGAATGTTGATAAAAGAAATATGTCTCAAGAAGATTATGAGAGGGTTTTGGAGGAAGAACGCAGGGTGTTTTATGTGGGAATGACCAGAGCCCGGAATAAATTAAATATAGTGGTGCCGGGGAAACAATCAGCATTCATAGATGAGTTGGTTACTGCAAATAAAACATGATGATACTTTGTTGAGGGATGAATATTAAAGCTTATGATAAGGTATATGTAAACTTAAAAATAAGTTATTGAAATAAATTGTAAATACGTATATAATGGTAATACTTGTAAGGGTGTAGTTAAGGGGGTATTTATGAGGCTATACATAAGCACATTAGGGGAATTTGATTTAAAGGCTGATGGACAGCCAATATTGAGAGATTCAAGCCGTATGTACAAAATATACAGGCTTTTTGAGTATTTCTTAACCTTCAGAAATAAGAAGCTTCTACCAGAAACCATTATTGATAATTTGTTGTCTGACAGTGAATCTGATGACCCGAAAAACATGCTCAGGACACAAATTTTTCGTCTCAGAAAAATAATAAATGCTTTTATTCCCAAGGATGAAGATGTATCGAAATATTTAAACTTAAACTTTATTAATGGATATTACAGCTTGGAAATCGGAGAAAACGTTATAATAGATATTGATGAATTTGAGAAATACATTCAAAAGGGAGATAATGAAAGGGATTATAATACCAATAATGCCATAAACAGTTACCAAAGCGCCATAAATCTTTACAGGGGTCTTTATATGTCCGATAATTCGTATGAGGTATGGTTGGTTCCCACAAGAAACTATTATCAAAGGCTTTATATAAAAACGCTGTATAAAGTGATAGAACTCTTAAAAAGAAATGAAGAAAATGAAAGAATTGTATCCCTTTGTGAAGAAACCTTGTTAATTGAACCCTTTGAAGAAAATATACATATTGAATTAATGGAGGCACTTCTTAGGATTGGTCAAAATAAATCGGCATTAAATCATTTTGAGTATTCGTCAAACATGCTTGAGAAGGAATTTGATGCAAAACCCTCACAGAAGTTTACTGATTTTCTAAAAAAGATTCAAACAAATGCTTCAAGAAAAAATGATGCAGATATTGAAACGATTAATAAGAATTTGGAGGACAAGCTCACTGCCGGTGCCATGTACTGCAATTTGGAGCAATTTAAATTCTTATATAATATACAAAAAAGGAAGTCCCTCAGAAATAATGAGAATGATTATTTGTGCATAATCACTATCAATAGCAATAAGAACGTAATAAGTGAAGTATTCTCGGTGCTTGAGATTTCTTTAAGAAAAGGGGATGTTTTTACATCTTGGAATGAAAATCAAATTTTATTAATGTTGCATGATGTTCGGGATAATGGAACTGAAATAATTAAAAAACGGCTTACTGACGTTTTGAAAAAGCATACGCAAATAAATGAAAACGAGATAAGAACAGTATTTCACCCGTTGTTTACTGAAGATGTTTTATTTTAAAAGGGTAATTTAGTGTTTTAATAAAATTGATAAATATCAAATACAATCATTCAGCAGGTGATTGTATTTTTAATTGCATTTAAATGGTCATCCTCGCACCTCCCGCAGCTCTTGTAATTAAAATGTAATTAAAAAGTAATTGAAATTAAATTAGTGAATAATAGAATTGTAATTAATCAAAGTTATAATTAAATAGAAGAATAAGCTTAGAATATATCAAAATTAAATGAGGTGATGAATTGGAATATCCTTCAAAGTTTGATTTTTACTTAAAATTTAAACCAACATATAATAGAGACGGCTATTTTGTTGATTATATATTAACCTACGTCAGCGATACATTTACAGAATCGGTTGAAATCAACAAGGAACTGATTTTAGGGAAAAAGCTTTCAGAAATCGTTGTAGATTTTGATGTGTTTGGATTTAAGGAGTTTTATTTTAATATTATTCCCAAATCCAAAAGCAAGCATGAAATATATATCAAGAAATTGGAAAGATGGTATCTGGTAAGTACTTTTACGGATATGAGCAACTACGAAGGTGAGTTGATAGTATATTATATTGATATATCTTATATTAAACAAAATGAACGCTCATTATTTGATTATGAAACAGAAAATAAAATATTCTATCTGAAGGATAGGGATAAACTCTTATACAAGGATAAACTTACCGGTCTATATAACAAGAACTTTTTTGAGGAAGAATTGGCAAGGCTTGACACGAAAAGGCAACTGCCCATAAGCCTTATAATGGGTGACATAAACGGGCTTAAACTGATTAACGATGCATTTGGCCACAGCATGGGTGACAGGGCGCTGAAAAAGGCCGCAGAAATAATGGTTAATTCATTCAGAGACGAAGACATAATAAGCAGGGTCGGCGGTGATGAGTTTATTATTTTATTGCCTTGGACCAGTGAAGAAACGGCCCTTGAAATCGTTGAAAGAGTTAAGTTGAAATGCGAAAACAATCCTTTGGAATACATAAAGGTCAATATTAGTTTTGGTCTGGCTACCAAGACATCTATTGATGAGGATATAAATTTAGTATATAAAAAAGCAGAAAACAGAATGTATTTTAATAAGTTGAAGGAAAGCAAGGAAGCCAAACTTTCAATGATTAATTTCCTCAAACACAGACTTGAAAAAATTACTTATGAGACCAAATCACATTACGACAGGCTGAAAGAGCTTACACTGATGATGGCAGATAAATTGAATTTGTCGGAAGCAGAGAAGGAAGAATTAAGGCTCCTATGCGAATTCCATGATATCGGGAAAATCGGTGTCCGTAAGAATATCCTTCAAAAGGCGGGTAAATTAAACACGGAAGAATGGGAAAGCGTAAAAAGGCACAGTGAAATCGGCTACTATATAGCAAAGGAAATAAAAGATGCTTCATCCATTGATGAATTGATTCTTATCCATCACGAGCGATGGGACGGCAAGGGTTATCCGGGCCTCTTAAAAAATGATGAAATACCCTTAGTAGCAAGAGTATTTGCCTTGGCTGACTCCTATGATGTTATGGTTAATGACAGACCCTTCCAGACAAGAATGTCAAAATCAGCAGCCTTAAAGGAAATCAAGGAACAGGCAGGCAAGCAATTTGACCCCATACTTGCGGAGGCATTTGTAGATTTGATGTCGGAAGAAGAGAAAATCGGTTAAAGGTAGTAAGAGAGAAGCTCTTGAAATACTGAGTGTAGCTTTTGTCATACTGAGCGTAGCCAAGTATCTCATGATCTTAAGTATTTTTTAAAGGATAAATATATGAGAAAAATTATATCAAGAATTTTAATTGCAGCAGGAATAATTTTAATTCTCATTGCAGCATATCAAAAAGTTACAACAACATATTACCAAAATAAATTGGTTAAAGAATATGACAAATATATAAATGCTTTAAAAGAAAATGAAATATCGGAGTCAAACAATGAGAAAATTGAGGAAACAATTGTTGCTCCGGAAGTAACTGGGGGCAATCCCTTAGAAAGTATACAGGAAAACCTGACATCAGTGATTTCTGTGGAAACAAAATTTGACTTGGAGAAATTTCTTGAAGATAAGGAAATAAGTGGTCTGATCGAAATACCCAAAATCAAGGTTAATGCGGCAATACTTGAGGGTTCAGACGACAGGGCATTAAAATATACGGTCGGGCATTATCCCGGCTACGGGCAGGCAGGACAGGCAGGCAACTATGTGCTTCTTGGACACAGAAATTACGTATATGGTCACTTTTTCAGAAATATCGACAAATTACAAGAGGGTGACTATGTTATTATAAAAAAGGATGCCGAAATATACACCTATGTTGTTACCGAATCCTTTGTGGTAGCCCCTGAAGATATTTGGGTACTTAAAGAGACGGAAGAAGCTGCCATAACACTTATTACCTGTACACCTATAGGCACATATACCGACAGACTGATTGTAAAAGGTGTATTGCTACCATAAACCATTAAAATAATTGTTTATAGGTAACTAATTGAGGTATATATAATTTACATTCAAATGTATTGTTTGATATATAAACCGAATATTGGCAAACCTATTGAAAGATAGGGACGCAAAGCTTAGAAGTCTAAAGTGTTACATACTATGACCGTTCGGCTGCAAAATAATTCTTGTTTTGCAGTTTTTTTTGTAATCCTGAGCGAAGCAAAGGTCCTCATCATATGTTAGTAACAACATCCTTTCCAAGGGGAGGATAGTTTGTTTCTATATAAAAAATTATTAATAACAGGAGAAAGAAAGGAGGTGTAATTAAACAAATGATTATTGATAATTTGTTTAAGAGAAGTGGTAACAAAGAATCAAAAATACTAAAGAAAGGAGGACAAATCATGAATAAGAATCTGTTTAAAAGAATAATAAGTTTAGTAATTGTCTTGATGATGGTAATGCCGGGACTCCCGGGGAACATGGCATTTGCATCTGGAGATCCTCTACCGGGTGAAGAAGACATTATACTTTCGAAAACAGCTGTGCCTGCCAAGGATGAAGAAGAAAACATCATTGAAAATACCTATGATATTAAATTGACAGTGACAGGTAAGAATATTCAATCATCAAAAAAGGTTGATGTCATTTTGATATTAGATAATTCTAACAGTATGACTAATTCTTTAGTAACGATGACCGAAAATGCAGCGAAAAAGTTTGTAACAGACTTATTTAGCAGCCCGATAATTGATGCTAATATAGCAGTTGTAAGATATGGTGAATATGCTCATGCAAGGAATTTTCCAAGCAATAACTGGACTGCCTATGGCAGTACAATTAGCACGAACCATTTTACAAAAGACACCGGTAAAATAAATACAGCTATTGAAGCTCTAAATGGAAGTGGCGGAGCAACAAATACAGAAGGAGCCTTTTTGCTGGCAAAACAATTGTCAGTAATATCGGAATCTAGAGGAGCAGAATCTATAACGATTTTCATGACGGATGGTGTGCCAACACAACACTATGTTGGCAACACAATTACAGGAGGAGGCTCTTATACAAACATAGATGATTATAATGAGGCTTTAACCGCTGCAATTGACTTGAGCAACAGCAGCACTATTTACAGTGTTGGATTAACAGGTGCCTTATCGCAATATCCCTATGACAATATGATAGCTGATAAATTTATGAATCAGCTTCCATTTATGATGACAAGAGATTCAAATGGGGACAGAAGGACTCCTGAATTTTCGGCAACTCCATCTATTAGATATGCAAAACAATATTTTGAAATAACTACAACTAATCAAAATGATGCAAGCAATCAGATGGAACAAATATATTCAGATATAGCCGGAGAAGTTATAGAAATTGCATTAGCAGAAGGGACAGTTACTGACACAATACCTGAACATTTCCAGTTGACAGATGAATCGAGAGACGCTTTTGAATTATTGGCAGCACAAGGCATAGTTACTATAACAGATAATTATGAATATGAGCCTGGTAAATTTGGAACCAAATTGTATTTTAGTGATATCCCTGCCGGGGCAACCTCTGCAAACATTGAATATACAGTAGTCGCAAAACCGGGTTACTACGGTACGGCTTTTACAAATGAATCTGCTGTTTATAGCTACAAATTGAACACAGACAATAGTACTGGAACGCTGAATTTTGATAAACCTTTAGTTGGATTAAACACGTCAGCAAAGGATGATAGTTATACTACACCGATGAATGTTCCTTTGGTAATTACATTAAAGACAGAAGGTATTTTGGAAAATGACAAAGCTGAAGAACTTAAAGATGATAATTATTATATAACCCCATTAGCTGTTAAAACAGATAGTATTGTCGTTACTTCAGGAGAAGGGAATATTGCAGTTAATGCAAATGGTTCGTTTGTATACACGCCACCAACTGATTGGTCTGGCACATTTACGTTTACATATACGAATTTTGTGATAGTAACCAAGACTGATGAAACACAGAATGTCATACTGGATGGAAATGAGTATACTTCAAATATTGCTACAGTTACCATTACGGTAAAACCAGCCGTAAAAGTAGAGCACTGGGTAGACGGAGTTAAACTTGCAACAGACGATGTAATCG
>CAZTXR010000112.1:0-6582 GCA_964617605.1 uncultured Clostridia bacterium
CCGAAGGGATAAAAGCCCAGTCGGGTAGGTTTCACTTCCTACCTTGACGGGCTATACTTATTTTTGGAATAATTTATTAACTAAATATAAAAAACAGGAGGAATAATATTTTGAAACAATTTTTTAAGCTTGAAGAAAATAAAACTGATGTAAGAACGGAAGTTTTAGCAGGCATTACAACATTCATGACAATGGCATATATCTTAGTTGTGAATCCTGTTATATTATCATCAACAGGAATGGATTTTGGCGGTATATTTACTGCTACAGCATTATCTTCGCTTATTGCAACATTAATGATGGCTCTTTATGCCAACTATCCGTTTGCTTTGGCACCCGGTATGGGACTTAATGCATTCTTTGCATTTACGGTTGTATTGGGACCAATGGGGAAATCATGGCAATTTGCTTTAACGGCAGTTTTAATAGAGGGAATTATATTTATTTTATTATCCTTTATAAAAGCGAGAGAAGCAATATTTGAATCCATACCTTTAAATTTAAAGAATGCGGTTTCAGTTGGAATAGGCTTATTTATTGCCTTTATAGGTTTATCCGGGGCAGAAATAGTAAAAGCAGGCGACGGCACACTTGTCGCATTGGGAAACCTAACATCAGGTGCACCGCTCCTTGCAATTATAGGAATTATTATAACCGGATTTTTACTGGCTAAAAATGTTAAGGGTGCATTATTAATTGGAATAGTTATAACAACCATAATCGGAATTCCTATGGGGGTTACGATTTTGCCTGAGAACTTTAATACCATTGTAAGCTTGCCTCCATCACTTAAAGAAGTAGCATTTAAATTTGTCGGTTTCGATCAAATTTTTACTTTTGAAATGCTGGTAGCTGTATTTACATTCCTTTTCGTAGACATATTTGATACGGTTGGAACCTTGGCAGGAGTTGCTACAAAGGCTGATATGCTGGACAAGGATGGAAAATTGCCAAGAGTAGGTGCTGCATTAATGTCTGATGCTGTAGGTACGGTTGTTGGTGCATGCTTGGGAACAAGCACGGTTACCACATATGTTGAAAGTGCTTCCGGAGTAGCCGAAGGGGGAAGAACAGGTCTTACGTCACTTACTACTGCAGCAATGTTTGCAGTCGCATTATTCTTTGCTCCACTGTTTACACTGGTTCCATCAGCTGCAACAGCACCAGCTTTAGTTATTGTAGGTTTGTTCATGATGAGCCCTATAACAAAAATAAACTTTAATGATTATACAGAGGCGATACCTGCTTTCCTAACGATAGTTATGATGCCATTTGCATATAGCATTGCAGAAGGAATTGTATTTGGAATGGTATCATATGTTATTCTTAAGGCTATATCAGGTAAATCGAAAGAAGTGTCCCTGGTTATGTGGATATTATCACTGCTCTTCGTTTTAAGATTTATATTCATGTAATATAGTTTAGATATGGAAAAAGGCCTGCCGCCTCATATAAAGCGGCGGGCCCTTTTTATTAAAACCGGTTAATTCACTTTACGCAATTTTGTTTTATTCATATATGAGTCATCAAATTTTTCCCACAGCCTTAGTGAGTCAACCATATATTCCGTTACATTCATGTCATATACCTCATTAAGTAATTTTGAAGAAATAACTTCGTTGGTTTTGCCGTACGCAGCAATTTTTCCATTGCTTAAAACCAACATATTATCTGACAGTCTGACGGCTAAATTCAAATCATGCAATACTCCGATTACAGAATGTCCTTCGTTCTTTGACCAATCCTTCAAAAAATCAATAAGTTCCATTTGATGCTTTAAGTCCAAATGGTTGGTGGGCTCATCCAAAAGTATTACATTTGGCTCCTGGGCTAAAGTTCTCGCTAAATATACTCTTTGCAGCTGTCCGCCTGACAAAGTGTTTATTTGCTTGTGCTTTATACCCGAAAGACCGGTTGCTTTCAAACATTTATCCGTATAGTCTCTGTCTCTTTTGGAAGGTTCTTTAAAGGTCTTGCCTTTCATATGAAGATATCTTCCTAAAATAACTGTTTCGTAAACAGTGTATGAAAAATAAATAGTTGAAATTTGGCTCATAACAGCAATTTTTTTTGCAACTTGCTCTCTTTTCATTTTATTTATATCAATATCGTCTATTTTTATAATTCCATCATGAGGAATAATACCGGAAATTGCTTTAATAAGAGTTGTTTTTCCGCAACCGTTAGGGCCTATAATGCAAAGATTTTCACCTTCCTTTACACTTAAGGAAATATTGTTTATTACATCAAATCCGTTGTAACCGGCAGATACATTTTGTAAAGTTAGCATTTATAACCCCTTTCTTTTAGAAAAATATACATAGGCGAAAAACGGTGCACCTATCAATGCGGTTATAGCCCCTACCGGCAATTCGGAAGGAGATATAATTGTTCTTGCAATCAAATCGCATATGACCATAAAGGAGCCTCCGAAAACTACTGACATGGGTATTGCACTTTTGTGGTTGGAGCCGAATATTTTTCTTACCACATGAGGTGCTATTAAATCAATGAAGCCTATTACTCCCACAAATGATATGGCACTGCCCGTAAGAGCTGCTGAAAGAACAAGCAGAATCCATTTAATTTTGTGAACATCAACCCCCATGGTGAAGGCCTGCTCCTCCCCAAAAGTCATTATATCCAATTCCTTCGAATAATTTTGTATAATTATTACTCCGACTAAAACAATGGGAAACAAAATTATTACGTTAGACCAATCCTTTAGCGAAAAGCTTCCCATTTGCCAAAAAGTAAGCTGAGCCACATGATTTCTGGCCATTGATAATATCAGGGTCAGTATGGCATTGACAAATAACGAAAATACCATACCCACTAAAATTATTGTATTGTTTTCTAAGTTTTTATCCATTTTAGCTGCAAATTTTACGGCTAAGAGGACTGTCAGAAGTCCGAATGACAAACCGATTACCGGTAAGGTAAACATCCCTAAAAATGGTATGCTCAGACCTGTTACAATTACTAAGGCAGCCCCCAAAGATGCGCCTGAGGACACTCCCAAGGTATATGAAGATGCAAGTGGGTTTTTCAAAACGGATTGCATCACAGTACCGCTCACGGCTAAGGAACCTCCCACAAGGTATGCCAAAAGTGTTCTGGGTAGTCTTAGCTTCCACACTATTGATACAGAGACACTTGGCATATCGGGCAAAAGCTGAGTAGAAAATATTTTGTTGGATATTATATTTACTATATGCATGGGAGGGACATTAACACTTCCTAAGCCCACTCCCATCATTAATACTATAATACTTAATAATATTGATAATATTATTCTAAATTTCAAGTTCATTTTAGTATAAATCCGGATATATAGCCTTTGCCATTTGTTGTAAACCAATAATAATATTGTGGTTAGAATGAGATGTCGCATAATTGTCAACAAAATATACATCATTATTTTTTACGGCAGTCATATTTTCCCATCCGGAACGGGATTTAATTTCATCCACAGGATTCTCAATATAATCCACATTTGTTATGATAACATCCGGGTCGGATGCAATAACAATTTCTTCAGACACGGAAATCCATTTATCATGTTCGGCTAAAACATTTTCTGCCCCGATTATTTCAATCATTTCATTTAGAAATACACCTGTTCCAAAGCTGTAAAGAGTTGGTGCAGCTGCAATTTCAAAGTATACAGTCTTTTTGTTTTCGATTGTTTTTCCTATTTCTTTTATTTCCTCAATCTTAGCTATCATATTGTTTACTGTTTCAATTCCCTTGCTTTCTGCATCAAGAGAATGAGCAAAGAACATTATATCTTCATATATTGATTCTATGCTGTCACTGGAAGGTATATATGCCACACATATTCCCATATCCTTAATGGGTTTATAGGGATCATCGCCGTTTACCATACTCATTCCTGTTGCAAAAATAATATCCGGTTCCAATGCAACCATTTGTTCCGCATCCGGTGTCATCATGTTAAAGAGGGGTATGCCTTCAGGCAATCCTTCAACCATGTATGCAGAATAATCATCTGTAGCTATTATTTTGTCTCCGAATCCCAATTCCATCAATATTTCTGTATTGCCGGGTGACATGGATATTATTTTGTTAATTTCTTTTGGGATGGTTATTTCAATGCCGGCTCTGTCTGTCTCAGGCAATTTTGAAACTTGACCTGACTGGGGCGCATCTGCTTCATCCTTGTTAGTACAAGCAGCAAGCAAGACTACAATACAAATTAATGCTAAAATTAAAATACTTTTTCTTTTCATTTCATCCTCCATTTTGCGATATAAACATCCATTTGATTTCTATGGCATAAAAAAACGTCTCGTTCCCGAAACGTAATGTCCACAAATATCTTGTTTTAACCAGTTATTGGTATAGGCTATCACCCTTATCTCTGCGGGGTATAGCATTTGCGGCATTTACGCAAATAATATCGGCAGGTTTTCCGACTTAGAGGTCATAGCAAGTTTTTAACCTTCCCGGTTTATCCAGTGGTTGCTTTAAGCATAAAAACCGCTCTCTCATTACGGCAGCAGGACTGTTTAGGATTTTAACCCAATTCCCTATTATCACATTTAAGTGCACCAATATCGAAAGATGTTTAATTTAAATAAAGTATATTACAAACAAAAGACATTGTCAATTAAGAACCTTTTTAACTTCTTAACAATTTTTTTTGTTAATAAAAATAAGCTTGATAAATTAAAACAAATGTACGATAATGATTACTGTTATATTCAGACTCAGACACAAGAAAAGAGGATCAAAATGAAAGAATACGATATGCTAAAAGATAATCCCGGAAAGTCACTATTATATTTTGCACTGCCAATGATTATAGGTAATCTTTTTCAGCAGTTTTATAATATGGCGGATTCGATTATAGTAGGTAAATTTGTAAGCGAGGAAGCACTTGCGTCAGTAGGCGCTTCATATTCGCTGACCACAGTATTTATAATGATTGCCATAGGAGGGGGAATAGGTTCATCAGTTTTAATTTCACAATACTTGGGGGCAAATGAAATAAAAAAGATGAAAACATCTGTATACACCGCTTTAATAAGTTTTTTTGTATTAAGTATGTTTTTGTTTATATATGGAATGTTTTCAAAAGAGTATTTGTTAATACTTCTCAACACTCCTGACAATATTTTCAAGGATGCAGTTTTATATTTAGAAATATATTTTATTGGCTTGCCATTTTTATTTATGTATAATATTTTAGCATCAGTTTTTAATGCCATGGGGAAATCGAAAATTCCTTTGTATCTTTTAATTTTTTCATCTCTGTTAAATGTATTTCTTGACTTGTATATGGTTATAGTCCTGCATATGGGTGTTGCAGGAGTTGCCATAGCTACTGTAATAGCACAA
Organism: uncultured Clostridia bacterium; assembly: GCA_964617605.1. GTDB lineage: Bacteria > Bacillota > Clostridia > Tissierellales > Sedimentibacteraceae > Sedimentibacter. The sequence goes on from CAZTXR010000112.1 coordinate 5,365, forward strand.
GGTATATCTGCAGTAATTTCTTTTATTATACTTATTAAAACACTGAAATTATACGAAACAGAAAAGGTTGAGAAATTCAGTATACATATGCTGAAAAAAATGGTTGTTATCGCTGTTCCCTCCATATTGCAGCAGTCCATTGTATCAATAGGCATGGTCTTGGTGCAATCTGTAGTAAATGGCTTTGGTTCTTCGGTATTAGCAGGATATTCCGCAGGTACAAGGATAGAGTCCATATGTATTGTACCCATGATTGCTACAGGAAATGCCATTTCAACATTTACGGCACAAAATTTAGGAGCGTCCAATCATAAAAGGGTAAAGGAGGGTTATGTTGCAGGCTATAAAATAATTATTGCCTTTGCAGTATCCATAGCTGTTGTTATAGCCTTATTTTACAAGCCGATTATCTCCATATTTTTAAATATTGAAAGCGGCAGCAAAGCCTTTGCTACCGGAATAAGTTATTTGAAATTTATCGGTTACTTTTTTATATTCATCGGGCTTAAAGCTATTACGGATGGTGTCCTTCGAGGTGCCGGCGATATGGTTTTATTCACGGTTTCAAATTTAACAAATTTAAGTATAAGGGTGTTTGTAGCATTTAAGTTTGCTCCCATATGGGGTATTCAGGCAGTTTGGTATGCAATTCCAATGGGGTGGGCCGCAAATTATTTTATATCCTTTGCTTACTACTTAACAGGAAGATGGAGTGAAAAAAGCATTATAAAATAATCATACGCCATGAATGGGAGGACTTTTAAAAAATGATTGACAAATACAATAATTTTTAATAATATGATATGTAATTAAATATTTGCGATGAAAAAGAGGAGTAAGTGCATAAACTTTGCAGAGAGCGAAGACCACCGGGTGAAAGTCTTCATAAGTCAATGTGAGCTGAAGGTAGCTTTTGAGCATTTAATCTGAACTAGCAGTAAGATTAAACGGATTGCCGTTAAATTTTAAAGAGCCGTAATGGAAATTAGGTGGTACCGCGGGTTTTCTCGTCCTTTTATAGGGAGAAGACTCGCTTTTTTCATGACCTAACCCCATTTCTTCGACCGTCAGGGAGGAAGAAATGGATGGTAGGTCAGATGCAGCGAAATCCCAATTTGCGCGACGAAAGGAGCGAACAAATTGGTGATGAAGCCTGCGACATGCCTAACCCCATTTCTTCGACCGTCAGGGAGGAAGAAATGGATGGTAGGTCAGATG
>CAZTXR010000113.1:0-6573 GCA_964617605.1 uncultured Clostridia bacterium
AATAAGCTATTTCTCTTCCCATACCTGAACTTGCTCCGGTTACAACCGCCGTTTTCCCTTTTAATCTCATAAATCCTCCCATAATTTAAATTTTTTAATCCGTTATAATTGAAAACATTTATCTCTTTATACCTATACCCATAAATGCTAAGTAATAAACAAGTTAATTTTATATCTCTGTTTATTGCTCCAAACATCCGGTACCGATGTATCTCTGATGAAAGATTCAAAGTCCTTTTTACCTGCCTGAAATCAAATCAATAGAATTAATTCAAAAGTATATAAACCATTAAGCAATATCCTGTTTTTTAGCCAACTTCATCATGTATACGAATACAATGATAGATAGAGCTTCTATAACACTAGTAATCACTTGAATAACCGAAATCATCCGCATGTCATAAAGCAAACCCATAAAGTAAGAGCCTGTCATTAGTGCTAAGCCATAGGCCGCATTGAAAATGCCGTAACTCGTACCACGCTTATAGTAGGGAGAAATGTCTGATATGGCCGATCTCATAATTGTTTCATGCGTTCCCATAACAATACCGAAAATCACCATACCGACAATAACAGCACTTCGGCTGTTTGATAGAGTGAATATTGGCAAAAACATAGTCATAATGGGAATCATAGCCATTACCATAAGTCCGCCGCTCTTACGTCTGCTCCCTTCTTTGACTTTGTCGTACATGTGTCCGGTCAGAAGGGATGCCATGGCATCTACAGCCATTGCAATGGAATAAACTAAGGTGATTTCACCATCCTCCATTATACCGACAGCCTTAACATGATAACCGATTGTAGAGAAGTTCACAAAACCCATTGTGCACATCAAAGTAAATAAAGTATATATCCAGAAGATCTTTGGAAGTTTTTCATTTCTGAACTCACGAGTCTTTATTTCCGGTATTAGGAAATCACGTTTGATTTTATGGTAGGCTAATGTTAAGAATACCATCAAGGCAACAAACGGAATAATAAGCAGCTTATAGCCCAGTTGATATTCAGCGATACCTTTGCGCTGAGTAACAGCAAATACGGCTGTGAAAATCAATGGACCCGTGAATGCTCCCAACTGATCAAGTGCTTCCTGCAATCCAAATGCTTGACCGACTCCTAACTGATTTTCTGCGACCGAAGATAGAACAGTATCTTTGGCCGGATTGCGAAGAGCCTTGCCTATACGCTCAAGAAGAATCAAAACAAGAAGTATATTCCACTTGTTTACGAATCCCATTAAAGGAACTGCAATTAACATACCATAACCAATGAACATAAAGATCCACTGTTTGCCTGATTTGTCCGAAAGAACTCCCGCTAACAGTCTTAAGCCATAGCCCAGGAACTCACCAATGCCGAAGACCAATCCCACAGTTGCTGCACTGATGCCAAGAATATTAAAATATTGACTGTTAGCACTTCTGGCAGTCTCATATACCATATCACCCAGCATACTTATAAGTCCAAAGATTATGATGACTTGGACTGCTGCTCGCCAAGATTCACTGTGATGAACTTTATTATTTTTCATATTCTTGTCCGTCCATGGTTAAGGAACGATTGTAGACTTCATCTGCAAATGCATCAAGTGCTTTCTCACAATCTGTCCACTTATTATTTGCTTTATTGCCATACTCCGAATTAAAAAAATCCCTCTCTTGAATCTTCTTAAGCCAATCTGAAAGCCTTGTGTGCATTTCATCATTCTCTTCAAGCTCTGCAAATGTAAATTTCTCAATTTTCGATTCTTCCTCCAGCTCTTTCAGCAAATCATCACATTTATGCAGAAACTCATAATATTCCAGAGCTCGTTCATCATCGAATTGCCGGATGATGCGTTTATCGGTTTCAATGTTATTGAATATAGAGTCAGCTAACAAGGCCTCCCCACGATTCTGCTCAATTTCATTCTGTATCTCTGTTAAAACAGCTAAGCATTCATCCCTTTTAGGCAGAATCCATTGCCCTCCTCCGAAACTTATTGCACCTGCCTTTTTTAGCTTGCGCCAAACACTCACACGCACACGCGAAGGCTTTGTTGGAAGAGAAAAGCTAAAAGTATACCAATTCATTGATGAACTATGATTTTCATTATCCATATAAATTCCTCATTCCTTTCATATATAATGTAACATCTATTACATGTAATACTTATTACATTATATATTTCATCATACCACCTGTCAATGAATAGTTCAGCTTCCAATGTTTATATTGCCCAAACCGCTTGAATAAGCTATAATAAACTACAATGAAAATTTGGCGTAAAAAGTATATAGAAATATAAATAGAAAATGAGAGTATGAAACAGCTTTATTTGCTTATTACTTTGTAATGTTAGGGGGTTTATACATGTTACATGATAGAAGGGCTAAAATTCTTCAAATGATTTCAAGCGATAGAATGATTAAGGTAAATGATTTAATAGAAGCTTTTAATGTTTCTATTGAAACTATCAGAAGAGATTTAAAATACTTGGAAGATAGCGGATACATAAGAAGGGTCTATGGCGGAGCAGTGGTAAAATCAATGTATGGATTAGAACCTGACTATTCCAGCAGAGAAATAAAAAATTATATCGAAAAAGTGGCTATAGGTCAAAAAACTGTTGACTTGGTTGATGACGGAGATACTATAGCAATTGACATAGGTACTACCACATTAGAATTCGCCAGAGCTCTAAAAGGAAAGAAGAAGGTTACGGTAATTACAAATGCTATTCAAATAGCAGCGGCATTGGTAGATGATGATAATATAAGAGTAATCATGTTAGGTGGGAATGTCAGAAAAGGCGAATTATCAACATCAGGGTTTTTAAGTGAAAATAATATTTCACTCTTTAATGTCGATAAGATATTCTTGGGAATAGGAGGAATAACTATTGATGAAGGGATAACAGATTATCATATTGAAGAAAGCAACTTAAGAAGACATATATTGGAGAAAACGCATATAGTTATAGGGCTGGCCGACTTCAGCAAGTTTGGCGTAATAGCAATGAATAAGGTATGTGATATTCAAAAAATCAATTATCTTGTTACTGATGACAAAACAGATAAATTGTTGACATCAAAACTTAAAGCACTTGGTATTAAGGTTTTAACCGCGGAAGTGTAATTATAAGATGATAAATAGGGACTTGCAGCTAATGCAGGTTCCTTTTTTTAATGCTGTCTTCTATGAAAAAACGGAAAAAAAGAAATGTGGATTTGTGTGGATTTGATGAATGAAGTGCAACTATTATTGCTGAAATGCCCCAAAAAGTTATAAATTAAGCGAGTTGACAACGTCTTCCTTGCATGTTATAATAAAATAACAAGAATCTACAAATAATTACACAAAATGTTGTCATAAAAGCAAGTTAATGAAATAAAATATAAGGCCTATATTTTATATAGAAACTTCAAATCACAAAACTCATTTTAAAAAAGGAGGATTTAAGTATGTCTTTTGATCGAGCTATCATGTGGGTTATGGCTGTTGGTATTTTGATCGGTGCTTTGGACAAGATTTTTGGAAACAAGTTTGGTTTAGGTGAAAAATTTGATGAAGGTTTTAATGCAATGGGACCCTTGGCTTTAGGTATGGTAGGTATTGTTTGTTTGGCCCCTGTCATTTCAAATCTGCTTGGGCCGGTGATTATCCCGATGTTTACTGCAATTGGTGCCGACCCTGCTATGTTTGGCTCAATTTTAGCAAATGATATGGGTGGCTACCCTCTTGCAATGGAATTGGCAATGAATGAACAAGCCGGTCTTTTAGCCGGTGCTGTTGTTGCATCTATGCTTGGATGTACCATAGTATTTTCTATTCCGGTAGGATTAAGTTTAATTGAGAAGGAAGACAGACCTTATTTTTCAAAGGGATTATTAATTGGTTTAATAACAATACCTGTCGGTGGTTTTATTGGCGGTATGATTGCCGGATTTGATTTTATGCTGGTTGTTAAAAATATGATTCCTGTTTTTATACTATCAGTTTTGCTCGCTGCCGGGCTTAAATTTATTCCTGATAAAATGATTAAAGGCGCAATGATTTTCGGTCAATTTATAACAATAGTGATATATATAGGATTAGCATGTGCTGCTTTTGAATTCATTACAGGAGTAGTAATTATCCCCGGAATGGCTCCAATAATGGATGGAATGAGTGTAATTGCCAGTATCGGTATAGTTTTACTCGGAACATTCCCGATTTTATCCATATTAGTTAAAATACTGGATAAACCTCTTAATTCAATAGGAAGAAAAATAGGGATGGATGCTACCAGTGCTGCAGGACTTGTATTTACATTAGCAAATTCAATTCCCGTTTACAAAATGATGAAGGATATGAATGTAAGAGGAAAAATAGTTAATACAGCTTGGCTGGTTCCTGCAACAGCTGCCTTGGGAGATCACTTGGGCTTCACGGCAGGCGTGAGACCGGATATGATTACACCTGTTGTGGTAAGTAAAATCGCAGCCGGCATACTTGCTGTCGTTTTAGCAATTGTAATGACAAAAGATACTGTAGAGAATACTGCGGAAAATAATTAAGTTAAGTTTATTTCATTGATAAAGAGAGGAGAAAGAAATGAGTAAATATTATTTAGGTATTGACCAAGGCACAACAGGTACCACTGCTTTATTACTGGACGGAAATTGGGATATAGCGGCAAGAGCATATAAAGAACATAAGCAATATTATCCAAAGCCCGGATGGGTTGAACATGACCCCGTGGAGATTTGGGACAGAATTTTAGAGACCAGCAAGCTGGCTGCCGCTGAGGCAGGAATAAGCGTAGAGGATATAACCTGCATAGGACTTGATAACCAAGGCGAGACTGTCATGGTTTGGGACAGGGTAACAGGTATTCCCGTTTATAATGCAATTGTGTGGCAAGACAGAAGAACAGCTCGTTTGGCTGACGAAATATCAGAAAAACACGGTGAAATGATTCGGGAAAAAACAGGTCTTGTTGTAGACGCATACTTCAGTGCTTTGAAAATCAAATGGATAATTGAAAATGTAGACGGAGTTAAAGAAAAAATAAAGCAGGGAAGAATAATTGCAGGAACTCTTGATACCTGGATGATTTGGAAATTAACTCACGGACAGGTTCATGCAACCGATTATTCAACTGCTTCAAGAACTATGATGCTGAATATTCACAGCAGGAAATGGGATGATGAGATACTGGAAATTCTGGACATACCAAAAAGTATCCTGCCTGAAATCAGAAACAGTGCCGAAATATACGGATATACAGATCCGCTTGATTACTTCGGTGCGAAAATTCCAATTTCCGGCTCAGTGGTAGATCAGCAGGCAGCCTTGTTCGGTCAAGCATGTTTTGCTCCCGGAACCGTTAAAACAACCTATGGAACAGGATGTTTCATGTTGATGAATACAGGCGACAAACCAATTTATTCAGAGAACGGCCTCTTGACAACAATCGGCTGGGGGCTTAATGATAATATAACTTTTGCTTTGGATGGCGGTGTTTATATAACAGGAGCGGCAATTCAATGGCTGAGAGACGGAATAAAAATAATTGAAACGGCAGCTGAAACCGAAGAAATCGCAAAGTCCATAAAAGATACAGGCAATCTCTATTTTGTACCCGCATTTGTCGGCTTGGCGGCACCCCACTGGGATCAATATGCAAGAGGCACCTTAATCGGTATAACAGCAGGCACCACAAGAGCAGAAATCGTAAGAGCCACCCTCGAAAGCATAGCCTACCAGGTAAAGGATAACTTGGATGTTATGGTTAAAGACTCAGGCATAAGCATTGATGTTATGAGAGTGGACGGCGGAGCAGTTGCCAATGACTTTTTAATGCAGTTTCAGGCAGATATATTAGGAATCCCGGTAGATGTACCCGTAATCACAGAAACAACAGCCTTGGGTGCCGCCTATTTAGCAGCCTTGGGAATTGGTGAATTCAGCGACTTGAATGATTTGGCAAGCAAGTGGAAATTAAACAAAAGATATGAACCGCAAATGGACCATGAAACAAGAGAAAAATTATTATATAACTGGAGAAGGGCTGTTGAACGTTCAAAAGGTTGGTCTGAAGATTAAAGACCAAATATGTTAGCTTGGAGGGAATTATGTTAAAGACAGATATTGTTGTTATAGGGGCTGGCGCAGTAGGCTGCGCCGTCGCCCGCGAATTTTCCAAATACAAGATTAGTGTAATCGTTGTTGACAAAAATGAAGATATTGGCGGAGATGCTTCAAAATCCAACAGTGCAATTATTCATACGGGCTTTGACGCGACACCCGGAACATTGGAATCGCAGCTGGTTGTTGCAGCAAACCCCATGTATGAACAACTTACAAAGGATTTAGATGTCCCCTATCAAAAAGTGGGTGCTATTTTGCCCGCAATTACCGATGAACAGTATGAGCTCTTGCCTTCCATAAAAGCAAAGGCTTTTAAAAACAGAGTATATGATGTGGAATATATGACCAGGGAAGAACTTCTTGAAATGGAGCCTAATTTAAATCCTGAGGTAAGAGGAGGTCTATATATTCCAAGAGAAAATATAATCGATCCTTTTATTTACGTTCAAGCTCTGG
>CAZTXR010000114.1:0-6426 GCA_964617605.1 uncultured Clostridia bacterium
AAAGGTTCTTATGCTGTTTTATTGTCTATGTTCGATTTGTGCTGTCTCTTGTGACAGCTTTAGTAGCTTATCATATCCTCAGGATATTTGTCAACTGCTATTTTTTTCTTTTTTTCACTGTCCTTTTGAGACAGGAATGTCAGTTTAACACCTGCTGTATCCATTGTCAACTGACAGTTTTTTACAAGTTTCTAAATCTCTGCCGCTTGTGACAGCTTTATTAGCTTATCATAACCACCAGCTCTTGTCAACTGATTTTTGCTTCTTTTTTCTGCCTTTTTTTTATTCCTTTTTGATTGAAAATCAATCGAAAAGAACCGTCCCCAAAATTCTAAAACTTTTGGAACGCTTTTTTATTTTAGCTTACTTATTTACCTTTGTCAATCCCCTTTTTCAGCAAATTTCTACTTTTCCAATTCTTGCTTTATACTCAGTGCTACCGGATCGTCAGGGTTAATTTTTAATGCTGTTCGGATATCTTCCTTAGCCCTGTCAGGCTGGTTGTTGTATAGGTAAGCAACCGCCCTGTTACAAAACACTTCGCAATTGCCGGGATCTATGCTTAATAGTTTGGAAAATAAATCCGCCGCTTCAACATATTTGCCCCTGCATATTTTGCACAAACCTAATTCATTTAATGCATCCTTTTGAATATTATTAATTTTTAATACATTCTCAAAATATGTTTCTGCAACTGCATATTCTCCCAAAGATCTGTAAGCAAGACCTATGAAAAACAATAAATTCCACCATCCGCTGAAATCTTTAATCAGTGGCAGCAATAAATCCAATGCCTCCTCCGGTCTTTCCTTCAGCACCAGATTATATCCGTTTTCAAAGTCCACATATGCTTTTAATTGAATTAATTCGTTTCTTATTTCATCTATTCTTAAATTGTCATCATCTAATTCCTGATGTTTTAACCAAGTCAGTTCAGCCTTCACATATTGTTGCTTTCTTTTATAATAATAACCTAATTTATAATAAGCCAATGGAAACTTGTCGTTATAATCAAGGCACATTTCAAAATATTGATTTGCCTCTTCCAAGAAATATTGGCTTAGTTTTTCATTTCCTTTATCATGATGCTCCATTCCCATATTTTCCAAAGCACCCGCATAAATAAAGCAGGTCCTTTCATTTTTTTCATTATTGATTAAGGCCTTTGCATATATTAAACTGTCTTCTGTTTTATTATCGTTATTTATACAATATACAATATAGGGCATAAGCTCGAAATTTAATTCTTTAAACATTTCCTTGTAATTTTCTATGTATTCAAAATTGCTGTCGGTTCCTAATATATATATAATACCGTCTATTATATTATTTAAAGTTATGCCATCTATTTCATTTTGTTTGTTAATATCCTCCATAAGTTTTTCAACTCTTATGGGTACAGGGAGTTCTTTTTTTGTTATATAACTTTTATCCTTGTAATTTATGGATGCACCCTTTTTTAATGTAATAAAAGAAATGTCATTTCTCTTTTTTAAATAGTAGTCTTCAAAATATTTATCTCTTTTCATAGTATTTCAATCCCCTTTATATCATTGATAACAAATGTTTTGCATCTGTTAAAAATATCTTCTTTATCTTCGTAGACAAAGAGTATAACATTCCATCCAATTTCAGCAATTCTGAAATCATTTATAAGCTTACCTTCTGTTGAAGAAAAGTATTTATTTTTAAATTCTAAATCATTTGCTAAGTGCCTCTTGATTTTTTTAAACTTATCTTCTGACTCCCTGTTTAAATAATCCGGCAAGTCCTCATACTGATTGTTGTACATATAATCAAATTTTAATAGTCCAATAAATTCTTCATTTATTTCATTTATGTATTCTATATAATCATAAAGTATCTTGTAAAGTTTTTTTCTGCTGTGTGACGTATTGTATAAATCATTTTTTTTCCAGTACTCACTGAATGATTCATAAAATTTATATGCAGAATTCGGAAAAAGCTTATTTATCAGATATTTTATAGAGTTGTCGAAATATTTTTCATTGTAATATTTATCAACCAATTCCTCAACATCTTTTAATTTTAGCAATTCTTCCAATGAAATATATTTTGTGCTTATTACTTCATAGGGAGCTTTTTGTCTGTATTTTATTTCATGTTTTTTTACATCCGAATAAATTTTTGTTCCCTTTAATACTTTTAAAAATCCAAGCTGAATTTTTTCAGCCTTATAATTGTGTATTTCATCGAAGGATTTTTTAAAGCTTTCATAATCTTCGTATGGAAGCCCTGCAATCAGGTCTAAATGAATATGTGTATTATTGTTTTTGCTTATTTCATTAATAACATGACGTAATTTATTTTTATTCATGTGTCTGTTAATTTCCCGCAAGGTATCTTCATTTAATGATTGAACTCCTATTTCAAACTGAAACATATTAACAGGCATCTTTCCCATAAAGTTTAAAAACTCATCATTAATTATATCTGCAGTAATTTCAAAGTGAATTTTCATATAATGATTATTGTTTTCTGCTATAAATTGCATTATTTCCATGGAGCGCTTATAATCTGCATTAAATGTCCTGTCCACAAACTTAATTTGCCTTGCCCTTGTATTTAAAAGCATTTTCAAGTCTCTTTTTACCCTTTCCATTGAAAAAACTCTCATTTTTTTATCAATGGATGACATGCAAAAGCTGCATGAAAAAGGGCATCCCCTTGAAGATTCATAGTATATTATTTTATTTGTGAACTCATCATTTTCCTTATAGGGATAATTTATAGTGTCAAGATTTTCGATTAATTCTCTGCCTTCATTTATTATTATATTTTCGTTTTCTTTGTATGCCAAACCTTTAATTTTATATAATTGGGGGCTTTCTTTTTGGATTTCTCCCAAGAATTCTTTAAATGTTACTTCACCTTCCCCAAAAATAATATAATCTATAAAATGGTTTTCTTCCATTATCTTTTTTATTTCAAAAGATACTTCGGGACCTCCATATAATATTTTGGCTTTATTTTTAGCTTCCTTTAATATATACGAAATTTCATTTATGCAGTCAATATTCCATATATAGCAGGAAAAACAAATTAAATCTGCGCTTGAAGACAAAATTTCACTCAATATGTATTCCTGTTTTTGATTTATGGTAAATTCTTTTATTTCAATATGACCACTGCAGTATTCCTTTAAATACCTTACGGCTAAATTCGCATGAATATATTTTGAATCCAAAGTTACCAATAAAACTTTCATATTCTAAACCTCATAGTCCCTGATTTGTTTCTTATAATTATCTCATTTTTTTCTCTTTCAACAATCTTGCACCTTCCAAGCAGCGGATGGTTAAATACGGGGTATTTTAAGCATTCCTTTATATCCGGTATTTTATCCGATATTTTTAATTTTTCCGGATTTATTATTCCCTTTCTCAGTTTGCACAAGTATTGCGAATAATTGCCTAATATATCTGCCTTATTTTTATTTGTCATACTATTATTGCCGATTGAGTATTCATTTTTGTCACTGTCAACATGAATAACCATGTTTTTAAATATGTAGCTTAATGATTTATATCTATTTATTCTATTGTCCTCAAATAATACAGGTTTAATAATTTCTTTTATTCTTTCTTTTTCAAAATCAATTATGTAATTTTTATCTTCTTTTATTTGGTTGTTTGCAAAGGCCTTCTTAACCGAAAAATTTATTAACCTTTCCTTTGTTATTATTTCAATATCTTTTATTTCGGTATCATTAATGAATTCATGTATTGCAGATGATATAAGCAATGCGTCTAATATTGTATTTATATTTAATGTATAAAAAGCAACTGCCTTAAATACTTCATCAAATGATTGCTCCCACATGGTATTGGATAAAATTATAGGGATAATTTTAAATTCTAATAGTTTATCATTATTATTTGATGGGATTTTATGTTTAATCAGGTAATCTATAATATCATCGTCTCCGTTTTTATAGTAGGCAAACAATTCAATTTCCTTTTTGTACCTGTTCATATCAAAAAAACATCCTATATTATCTTCATAAGGTATAAGACATTTTAAAGCAATTAAGAATAATTGAAATTCAATGCCTTCTGTATCATCATAACAAAAATTTATAATATCATTTATTTTTAAGTCCATATATTCTCCCAATCTACCATCCATTCCTGCTTCGCTGCCGCTCTCAGCAATGGGGTTAGGTCATAAAAAAGAAATCTGCAGCGGTAACTGCGATTTCATTATACAATCAATCATTCAATTTATCAAATGCTTCTTAAATTAAAGGGGTTATAAATATAATCAATTATGGAAAACTTCAAATGCTTCTTTATATTCAGCTGCATATTGTAAAACCTTTGTAGAATAATCGCTTACTCCATTTTCATCTTTAATATTCATATAATCGGCTAAGCCTTGCTGACCTCTGTTGTATGCAGTAAGAGTTTTATGCATGTCCTTCCGGTAAATCCTTTTAAGATATGAAAGCTGTGTAATTGTTAGCTTTAAGTTAAATTCGGGGTCTAAAAGCATGTCGTGATTATATGTATACCCTAAATTTTCTGCAATTACCTTAGCTGTATTTTCCATAAGCTGACCTAAACCACGCTCTCCGGCAGTACCTTTGGCATCGGGATTAAAATCACTCTCCCGTTTTAATACGCCTAATACAAGAAAGGGGTCTATATTTTTATCTTTGCTTTCATCAATAAGAAACCGGCAACTGTTGTAGTCTAATCCTGTCAGATTTTCTGTATACTTAATAAGTTCTTTGTAGCGGATATATGAATCTCTATAATCATAAATGTACGATTTTATTATTGGTTCTTGAGGTAATTTGTAATAATTATGCATATCCTCTGCATCGGCTGTCATACTCGTATTTATCATCATGAAAAAAGAAAATATACATATTATTATTAAAATCGTCATATAATTTTCACGTTTCATACCACACCTCCATTCTTAGTAGAGGGGACATTCCTCTTACTCCAAAGACTAATGTCCCCCCTTTCTTAATAACAATTATAGTAGAAAATTGATTGTTACTCAATGTAAAAACTTAAGATGTATTGTTGAATGGTGAGGTAATTTGACAATTATGCTACATTTTTTCCGGTGCTTCCATTCCCAAAAGTTCCATACCCTTTTTTAGCACTGTGTTGACTGCTAAGGTAAGAAGCAATCTTGCTTTTTTAACATTTGCATCATCTGTAATAATAGGGTTTTGGTGATAAAAACGGTTGAATTCCTGTGCAAGACCAAGGATATAACGAGTAACCATAAATGGTTCATATTTATCATGGGCTGCTAAAAGTGCTTCCTTAAAGCCCAACAGTTTTTTAATAACATTAAATGATTCATTGTCAGTCAAAACAGAATAGTCAACATCATCATTTATTTCTATATCAGCTTTCCTAAGAAGACTGCAGGTTCTTGCATATGTGTATTGAACATAAGGACCTGTTTCGCCTTCAAAACTTAATGTTTTATCCCATGAAAATACATAGTCCTTAATTCTGTTGTTAAATAATTCCTGGAATATTACAGCACCTATTCCAACCTGCTTAGCAACTTTTTCCCTGTTTTCAAGGTTTGGATTTCTTTCATTTATAATTTCTGTGGTTTTTTCAATTGCTTTGTTCAAGACATCTTCCAAAAATACTACCCTTCCTTTTCGGGTAGCTAAAGCCCCGCCTTCCAGGCTCACAGTACCAAACATTACATGGACGCAGTCATAGGCCCAGTCATAGCCCATTAAATCTATGATCTTTCTCCATTGGTCAAAATGTAATTTTTGCGGTGCTCCGACCACATATATATTTTTGTAAAAATCATATGTATCTTTTCTGTATTTTGCAGCTGCTACGTCACGAGTTACATAAAGAGTAGATCCGTCGCTCTTTTGAATAAGGGCATCAGTCAGCCCATATTCTTGAAGCTCGACTATTTTTGCTCCCTCAGAATCCTTAAGCAAGCACTTATCCTCTAATTCATCAATTATCGCAGGCATTTTATCTGAATAAAAGCTTTCCCCTGCCAATGAATCAAATTTAATTCCAAACATATCATATACTCGGTTAAATTCCTTCAAGCTTACTTCTCTGAACCAGTGCCATAATCTTATTGCTTCCTCATTGCCATTTTCCAATTCTTTAAACCAATATCTTGCTTCTTCCTGGTATTCAGGATGGGTTTCAATTTCTTGATTATATCGTACATAAAGCTTCAACAGTTCATTTATCGGGTCTTTTTCTATAGCTTCCACTATTTCAGGAGTTCCCCATTTTTTATAGGCTGAAATTAGCATTCCAAACTGTGTTCCGTAATCCCCCAAATGGTTTATTGCTACAGTCTTGTATCCCATATATTTATAAATGTTATTAATAGAATTTCCTATTAAAGTTGAGCGTATGTGCCCGATATGAAATGGTTTTGCAATAT
>CAZTXR010000115.1:0-6374 GCA_964617605.1 uncultured Clostridia bacterium
TTATGTATACTATAATCATAGATAGGCTTTTCAATCGGATGCCCTGCCTTTAACTCTTTTATATGCGCCACAAATAAATCCGTATCAAATGCAAAAGGATGGTCATAATTTGTCATGCATCTTTCTTCATAAGTCAATGAACTTTGATCCTTATAATAAGAATCATGCTCCATAATAGTTACGCTTTTTTCAGGAACCTCAGAGCAAATTCGATTTACAATTGTTGTTTTTCCTGAGCCTGTTCCCCCGGATATACCTATAAAAATTGGATTCTTCATAATTTCCTCACAAAAAGTTTTATTCTAATACAAATATACATCATTTTTTTCAATTTGACCATATATAAATCGCATACCCATAAAAAAATTGCCCCGTGGGCAATTTTTTAAGACGGGGACATTCTTCTGGTGTGTCCCCCTTCCTCTGGTATCAATCTAAAATATAGACTTTAACTTGTCTTATGCCATAATTTAATGCGTCTTGATTGCTTTCCATAAACAAGTCTACCCTGTAACCTTTTATTGCTGAACCCGTATCAAGGGCTGTTGCGAAACCATAGTCAGGACTGCCATCGGTAGAAGCTATATAAAGCTTCGTACCAAGAGGTATTACACTTGGGTCTACCGCAACTGTACCCGGCTGAGCTTTTGCGCCGGATGCCGTTATGCCGTAATATGGGTCTCCGGGATTTTTCCCGGTGCTTTCATAAGATAAATCATAGGCTGTAGCTGCCATATCCATTTCATTGCTGAATCTGAAGCCACCCCTTGAAGTTGCAACTGTTCTTTCCTTTGTTCCCACTTCGATAATTTCATCTAAAGGCTTTTTAAAAACTATTTCTTCTTCTAAGGATCTTTGAACTAACTCTCCATCCACATAGCATTCCTGGTAGACAGATTTTTTCATTCCGTCAGCTCCCTTTTGGACTACTTTTTTGTAGTCAACGTATTGATTGCTGTTATATACTATAGTTGTCTCGTGCTCTACTTTGCTTCTTTCAATATCATAATTTAATTCTTTTAATGAAGGGGTCTCTTCCATGTCCTCTGACATAGTTTTTTCTCTTTCATCCGCCGACTTTTCTGTCTCTTCAGAAATATTTTGCGCAAAAGCATAGTTTACAAGCTTACCTTCACTAATACCATAAATTATAATAAAGCTCATTACTGCTGCTAATATCAAAATCGGGTATATTTTTTTAACTTTCATTTTACCACCAACCTTTATTTTCTATTGACTAAGACGTCAAAGGTATAAATTTTATAAAATTTATCTTTTGCGTAAAGCAGTTTACGCATTATTGGCAATCCCTATTTTCAAAAATCCCAAAATTTTGAACATTTGTGGATTATACTTCAAAAAAATTATTTTGGCAATCTTTTTTTTGAAAGTTAATAAAAACTTAATAAGTGATTTTGCACAAAAAATAAAAAAACAGTCTTTTTGACTGCCAAATAGTATGATGGTATAGCCCTCCTAAGCATGTGATCCTTCGCTGTTGCTCAGGGTGACAAAGCTAAGCCTGTCTATATGCTTCTATATTTATATTCCCTAATTTCATTGTATAATTCCTTCATAATCTTTTCAAATATTACTCCCTCTGTGCTTATTGAATTAGCCTCATAGGTACTTACAACCGCTAATGACACAAACCTTGCCGCTTCCTCCATAGCTTCGGGAAGATTTTTTCCCTTCATATAATACCCTAAAAACAAAGACGTAAATAAGTCTCCTGTACCGGGATATCTTTTGTTTATATAATCAAAAGGGGCCATCCAAAACTCGTTCTCACTCCTGTTGTAGCATACATTAATATGTTCTCCATCTTCTGTGGTAACACCGGTGATTAGAGAAATCCTAGGACCTAAGCCGCAAAGCTCCGTCAAATATTCTTTTACTTGAGGAATTGTAACTTTTTCACCCATGTACTTTTTCCCCAGTAAAATACATGCTTCAGTTAAATTAGGTGTTACAATGTCTGCCTTTTCGACCAAATGTGACATTTTTGTAATCATTTCATCATTATATGTTGCATAGGTGAAACCATGGTCTCCCATTACAGGATCTACCACAATCAATGCTTCATGGTTTTTTTCCTTAACTTGATTGATAATATGACCTATAATGCTTATTTGCTCTTCAGAGCCTATAAAGCCGCTATATACACAATCAAAAAATGCATTGTTTTTTTCCCAATAAGAAAAATATTCTTCCATATGATTCGTAAAATCAAAAAAATAAAATTCCTTATATTCAGAATGATTGCTTAATAATGCGGTCGGCAAGGGGCATACCTGGCAACCCAAAGCTGACATCACGGGAATTATTACAGTCAATGAGCATCTTCCCACTCCTGACATATCATTTATTGCCATAATTTTAGGAATTTGGTTCATATTTAATCCTTTCGCTAACGGGAACATTCCTTCCCTCTCCATGGAGGTGTGTCCCCTTCGTAATTGGGGACATTCCTCTATTGATTTTTTAAGATAACATCATGGGCTCCGCCTTCAGTTAAGCTTGTGGCAGAAACTACTGTCAGTCTTCCGTTTTGCTGAAGATCTTTAATTGATTTTGTACCGCAGTTGCACATGGTTGATTTAACCTTGTGAAGGGTCGCACCAAGACCATCATCAAGCTTACCGGCATATGGCACATAAGAATCAACACCTTCTTCAAACTGAAGCCCTGCCTTACCGCCTAAGTCATACCTTGCCCAGTTTCTTGCCCGGTTGGAGCCTTCACCCCAATATTCCTTAACATATCCG
Source organism: uncultured Clostridia bacterium (assembly GCA_964617605.1). GTDB lineage: Bacteria > Bacillota > Clostridia > Tissierellales > Sedimentibacteraceae > Sedimentibacter. The sequence goes on from CAZTXR010000115.1 coordinate 2,769, forward strand.
TTTCCGTATTTTATTTTATTTGTAGGGCTTTCATCAAATCCTGCAAAATATCTTCCTAACATTACAAAATCGGCTCCCATAGCTAATGCTAATGTGATGTGATAATCTAAAACTATTCCTCCGTCTGAGCATATGGGCACATATTCACCGGTTTTTTCAAAGTATTCGTCACGGGCCTTAGCCACATCCATTATGGCAGAAGCTTGCCCTCTTCCGATTCCTTTTTGTTCTCTTGTGATACAAATTGAGCCTCCGCCTATACCAATTTTCACAAAATCAGCACCTGCATCCGCCAAATACTTAAAGCCCTCTCTTTCAACCACATTGCCGGCTCCTACTTTAACACTGCCGTTATATGTTTTTTTAATCCAATTGATTGTATCATACTGCCATTCACTGAAACCTTCAGATGAATCTATACAAAGGATATCAGCTCCGGCTTCCACCAATGCAGGAACCCTTTCCTTATAATCTCTTGAGTTAATACCTGCTCCGACTACATATCTTTTATGATTGTCTAATAATGAATTCGGATTATCCTTATCTTCCGAATAATCTTTTCTAAACACCATATAAACCAAATTAAAATCTTTATCAACGATTGGAAGTGCATTTAATTTATGATCCCATATAATATCATTCGCTTCAGGAAGTGTTATTCCTTCTTTACCCACTATAAGCTTTTCTCCGGGAGTCATGAAATCCTTAACTTTTTTCTCCAAAGAATCACGAGTTGTTCTGTAGTCCCTTCCCGTTACTATGCCAAGAAGCTTCCCTGACGAAGAACCATCTTCAGTAATGGCCATGGTTGAATGCCCGCTTTCAGCCTTCAGTTCTAAAACATCTCTAAGTGTATGTTCAGGTGTTAAATTAGAATCGCTTATTACGAATCCGGCCTTATACTTTTTAACCTTTCTTACCATTTCTGCTTCATTTTCTATGGACTGGGAGCAGTAAATAAATGATATGCCGCCATTTTTTGCTAAAGCTATAGCCATGTTGTTATCGGAAACAGATTGCATAATGGCTGAAGAAAAAGGTATATTCAATTTTATTTCTGATTTTTCACCTTTCTTAAATCTTGTTATGGGGGTACTTAAATCAACATTATCAACAATGCAATCCTTAGTAGTCAAATTAGGTAAGAGCAAATATTCTCCAAATGTTCTTGAGGGCTCATTTATTATAAATGCCATCTTAGTCTCCTTTTCTTATCGTTTCTATGTGAATTATTTTTGATAGATTATCATATCATACAAACAATGTCAACTTCAAGACTTTGCAAAAAATAATTGGTCAAGACTTTGCAAAAAATAATTGGCAGTTTATAAAGATTAACTTAATGTTTGACAATTATGATATAAGGGTAGAAGATATAGGTAATTGTTAAATTTATATAGATAATTGTTAAATTAATTTGGAGGAGAAATGAAAGAACAAAAAGATTCAAGAAAACCACTTATATATTATTATATGGTTGTATTACTGGTAATAATTATATTGAATGCAACAGTAATTCCATATATGCAAAAACTTCAGTCTAAAATTATTGAAGTGGACTATGGAACATTTTTGAATATGGTTGAAGCAGGCCAAGTGACCAAGGTTGAAATAGATGATAATGAAATAGCTTTTTTATCTGCTAATAATGAGGGTACGGTTTATATAACCGGAAAATTTGATGACCCTATGTTGGTTGACAGATTAAGGGCTGCGTCAAACGATATAAAATTTGACAAGGTTACTGAAACGAATAATCCATTATTAACTGCATTAACGTCCTGGCTGATACCTTTAATAATTTTTATCGGAATAGGTCAATTGTTTTCAAAACAATTGCAAAAACGTATGGGCGGAGGTGCAATGCAATTTGGCAAGTCCAATGCAAAGGTGTATGTGGAAGCTCAGACCGGAAAAAAATTTGATGATGTAGCAGGTCAGGATGAAGCAAAAGAAGCATTGACAGAAATTGTAGATTTTCTTCACAACCCCCAAAAATATGAAGAAATAGGAGCATCCATGCCCAAAGGCGCACTCTTGGTGGGACCTCCCGGCACGGGTAAAACACTATTGGCAAAAGCGGTGGCAGGAGAAGCAAAAGTTCCCTTCTTTTCAATATCAGGCTCAGAATTTGTGGAAATGTTTGTCGGTATGGGGGCAGCCAAGGTCAGAGATTTATTTAAACAAGCCCAGGAAAAGGCACCTTGTATAGTATTTATAGATGAAATAGACACTATCGGCAAAAAAAGAGACTCCGGCGGAATCGGGGGCAATGATGAAAGGGAACAAACACTAAATCAGCTCTTAACAGAGATGGATGGCTTTGACGGAAGAAAGGGTGTTGTAATTTTAGCTGCTACAAACAGACCTGAATCTTTGGATAAGGCCTTGCTCAGACCCGGTCGTTTTGACAGGAGAATCCCTGTAGAGCTGCCTGATTTAGCAGGTCGTGAAGCTATTTTAAGCGTACATGCCAAGAATGTTAAATTAGAGGATAATATAGATTTTAATGCCATAGCAAGAGCAACAGCAGGTGCCAGCGGTGCCGAACTTGCCAATATAATTAATGAAGGAGCCCTCAGAGCAGTTAAAAACGGCAAAGACAAGGCATCGCAGGAAGATTTAGAAGAAGCAGTAGAAGTTGTAATTGCAGGTTATCAAAGAAAAAATGCCGTAATTTCTCCAAAAGAAAAGAAAATTGTGGCATACCATGAAATCGGCCATGCCTTAGTTGCTGCAAAACAAACCGAATCTGCACCGGTTCATAAAATTACAATAATACCGCGTACATCAGGTGCCTTAGGCTACACAATGCAGGTTGCGGAAGAAGAAACATTCCTTTTGTCAAAGGAGGAAGCATTCAACAAAATAGCAACTTTTACAGGTGGGCGCGCAGCTGAAGAGGTAGTATTTAACACATTTACAACAGGTGCATCAAATGATATTGAGCAAGCTACAAAATTGGCAAGAGCAATGGTTACCCGTTACGGTATGAGTGAGGAATTTGGAATGATGGCTTTAGAAAGCGTGAATAATCCTTATTTGGGAGGTGACTCTTCCCTTTCGTGTTCATCCGTAACATCCAGTAAAATTGATGAAGAGGTTTTAAAAATAATTAAATCAGCCCATCAAAAAGCCACTGATATATTGAAGGAAAATGAAACAAAACTCCATGAATTAGCTGAATACTTGTTAGAAAAGGAAACTATTACCGGCGAAGAATTTATGGAAATATTAAATAAATAGTGTGCACAGGATAAATAAAATCAAAGGAGCTGCTAAAATTAACAGCTCCCTTTTACATTTTTATGTAATTTTATTCTTCTTCGTCCTCATCATCAAACAAATCATCTGCTTCAGCTTCTTCTAAAATCTCATCAAACGCATTTGCTACTGATTCGTATTCTTCGTCAGATTCAATACTTATCAATTCAATTCCATCTTCATTTTCTTTAAACTCGTAAAGGAATACTTCCCCGTCTTCCTCTTCTTCGCCATCCAATGGAAGTAAAGCAATATAGTCTTTTTCTTCAACAGGGAATATTGCAATAATTGCACAATCAACCTCTGTTCCGTCTTCCAATGTAATAGTCATTATTTCTTCTT
>CAZTXR010000116.1:0-6364 GCA_964617605.1 uncultured Clostridia bacterium
ATGACTGTATCGCTGCTGTCCTACATGTCTACTTATACAAAGGATTTTTACAAGCTTACTAGTGCATATGAACTGAAATTAGTATCAATGCTTGGGTATAAGCCTGATTTTTTGAATTGCTTGCATTGCGGCACTTTAATTAAGGCTGACGGTAAATTTTCAGTAACTGAAGGTGGAGTATTTTGCAGCAAGTGCGTAAATTTTGGAAATGGAATAAATGTAACATATAATGAAATACTAACTTTGGAAAGTATTTTAAAATCTAAGTTTGAAAATGTGAGCCTTATCGAAATATCAAAAAATATAAGAGGTTTAATCAGAAGATTCTTATTTTATTATATTGGTAAAGATAATTTTACTACATTGAAGCTTATATAAGGAAGGATAATTAAATGGAAAATGATAATTTACAAAAAATCGACGAAATTTTAAGACGAACAAACACAGACTATTCTACTGCCAAAGAAGCTTTAGACGCTGCTAATGGTGATGTTCTTGAAGCGATAATCGCAATAGAAAATCAACAAAAAGAAAAAGAAAGCGGCAGCGGCGGCTTTGGCAAAGGCGAACAGATTATGAGCCAGTTAAAAGAAGCTTTGGCGAAAGGAAATGCAACAAAACTTACAATTAAGAAAAATAATGAAGTTATCATTAACATACCAATAACAGCTGGTTTGGTAAGTGCATTCATAGCTCCATTTTTGTCGGCAGCAGGTATAACTGTAGCGCTTCTTGCAAAATGCTCCGTAGAAATTACTCAAACAGACGGTAAAATAATTGACCTTGGGCAAAAAGTAGATGAAGGTATATCTGCAGTAAAGGATGCAGTACAGGATGTGGCAGAAGGTGCTGAAAACTTAAAGGATGACTTTGTAGGCTCCTTTAACAAAAATAATGATCAATATTAAAAGAAAATCTTGACATAAAATCATTATTTTGTTACATTATAGTAAATTGAGACTGTGAGAAAGAAGAGTAGTCTATGCCTAATTTACAGAGAGTCAGGTAAGGTGGAAGCTGATAAGGATGCTTAGATGAAGGGAACTTTTGAGTCATTTACTTTAAGAGGACGAGGAAACTTGTCAAATAGGGTGGAACCGCGGAAGTAAAATCTTTCGTCCCTATATGGGATGAGAGATTTTTTGTATGCATTTACTTTGCGTAACCTAAGATAACGAAAACTTCATCCAAGAAAATTATCTATCTTAATATGGAGGAGAAACATGGCAAAAACTGAGAAAAACAAATTAGAAAAAATAGTTGCACTATCAAAATCCAGGGGTATAATATTTCCGGGTTCCGAAATTTACGGCGGCTTAGCCAATACATGGGATTATGGCCCTTTGGGCGTAGAAATTAAAAACAATGTTAAAAGAGCCTGGTGGAAAAAATTTATTCAGGAAAGCCCCTACAATGTGGGACTGGATGCCGCTATACTTATGAATCCGACAACTTGGGTTGCTTCAGGACATGTGGGTGGATTTTCAGACCCTTTGATGGACTGCAAAGAATGCAAAGCAAGATTCAGGGCTGATAAACTAATTGAAGACTATATGAAGGAAAAAGATGATCTTCAAATAGTTGACGGCTGGACAAATAATCAAATGGAAGCATATGTTTCAGAAAATAAAGTACAGTGCCCAGAATGCGGTGCACATAATTTTACATCCATAAGAAAGTTTAATCTTATGTTTAAAACTTTCCAGGGAGTTACTGAGGATTCACAAGCAGAGCTGTATTTAAGACCTGAAACTGCTCAAGGGATTTTTGTTAATTTTAAAAATGTAGCTCGCTCTACAAGAAAAAAGATCCCCTTTGGGATAGGACAAATAGGAAAATCCTTCAGAAATGAAATTACACCCGGCAACTTTACATTCAGAACAAGAGAATTTGAACAAATGGAGTTGGAATTTTTCTGCAAACCGGGTGAAGACTTGGAATGGTTCTACTATTGGAAAGAATTTTGCATGAATTGGCTTTTAAGTCTTGGAATGACAAAAGAAAATGTAAGATTCAGAGATCATGAGCAGGCTGAATTGTCACATTACAGCAAGGGCACATCAGATATTGAATATTTGTTCCCCTTTGGTTGGGGTGAATTGTGGGGAATAGCCGACAGAACGGATTATGACCTTAAACAGCATATAAATGTTTCAGGTTCGGATTTATATTATGTAGACCCTGTAACTAATGAAAAATACATACCATATTGTGTAGAACCGTCCCTTGGTGCAGACCGTGTAATGCTTGCGCTATTGGTTGATGCTTATAATGAAGAAATATTGGAAGACGGCACAGACAGAATTATTTTAAAGCTTCATCCGGCTTTGGCTCCTTTTAAAGCTGCTGTATTGCCCCTTACCAAAAAATTAAATGACCAGGCAACAGAACTTTATCATAATCTTTCAAAATATTTTAATGTTGATTATGATGATGCGGGAAGCATAGGTAAAAGATACAGAAGACATGATGAAGTAGGAACACCTTATTGTATTACCTTTGACTTTGATTCGCTGGAAGATAACGCAGTGACAGTAAGAGACAGAGATACAATGGAACAGGTTAGAATAAAAACAGATGATTTAGTAACATTTATTGAGGAAAAAATAAGGTTTTAAAGGAATGGGGACACACCTAAAAGGAAGTAACTCTTTGGGGTAATGCCTTTTAGGAATGTCCCCGTGAAAGGGGAGCTTAAAATTAAACTTTCAGAGAGACAGGAACAAATAATTGAAATAATTGACAGCAGCCAACCCATTACAGGAGAAGCAATAGCAGAAAGATTAGGTCTTACAAGGGCAACCTTGAGACCTGACTTAGCTGTTTTATCTATGTGTGGTTTGATTGATGCAAAGCCAAAGGTTGGCTATTTCAGTTCAAACAAAAAAAATAAAAAAGATATATTTGAAAAGTTGTCAGCTATATGTGTTTCCGACATAAAATCAGTTCCAATAAATGTAACAGAATCAACAAGCGTATATGATGCAATTGTTTCAATGTTTCTTGATAATGTAGGAACTCTTTTTGTAGTAGAAGACGAAGGTTTAAAAGGTGTTATATCAAGAAAAGATTTATTAAAGGCTGCACTTGGTGGCGGTGATTTAAATCAAATTCCTGTTGGTATAATTATGACGAGGATGCCTAAAATAATTTATTGCACCGAAGATGAATCTATATTTAATGCAGCTGAAAAAATAATCGAAAATGAAGTTGATTGTGTGCCAGTCGTTTTGAATTTGCCTGATGGCAGACTAAAAGCCGTAGGCAGGGTGTCAAAAACAAATATAACAAAAGTAATTCTTGACATTTCAAGGTAAGGGGTAGGTATGGATAAGATAAATATATATGCTGCTTCTGATTCGGTGGGGGAAACGGCTGAACAAGTGGCAAGAGCCGTAATGAGACAATTTGATGTAGCTGAATTCAGTGTTAAAAGATTTTCCTTTATAAACGACAAAGAAGCAATCAATGATTTGATTTTAAAGGCAAGAGAAGAAAATGCATTTATAGTGTTTACATTAGTTGTGGAAGAACTTAGAGATTATCTTGCACAAAAGGCGGCCCTTTATGACATTGGAGCAGTGGATATTTTAACCCCTGTCCTTCTGCCATTGGTAAAGGAACTTGGGCTTTCTCCTAAATATGAACCGGGACTGCTCAGAAAGCTTGATGAAAAATATTTCAAGAAAGTTGAAGCCGTGGAATTTGCAGTAAAATATGATGATGGAAAGGATACAAGAGGAATACTCTTAGCAGATATAGTGCTTATTGGAGTATCAAGAACATCCAAGACACCCCTTTCAATGTATTTAGCACACAAAAATCTTAAGGTAGCTAATATCCCATTGGTACCTGAAGTAAGTCCTCCGGAAGAGCTTAAGCATATATCATCTAAAAGAATTATAGGGTTAACGCTTAATATTGACAATTTAAATAAAATAAGGAAAGAAAGACTTAAGGCGATGGGTTTAAAGGATACAGCAAATTATGCCACATTTGAAAGAATACTTGATGAATTGACATATGCAGATGAAATTATGAAAAAGCTTAATTGTAAGATTATAGATACAACAGATAAAGCTGTTGAAGAAACCGCATCCATAATTTTAAATTATATTCAAGAATATAAATAAGCGGGTGATAATGGTGAATATCAGAGAAAGAAACGAGCAATTTGAATTAGAGTATTTATCTAAATATGCATCCAAGGCTCTTCATTCAAAAGGAAGAAAATTTTATGAGCCAAAATGTGAAATAAGAACTGACTTTCAAAGAGACAGAGACAGGATTTTGCACTCTAAATCTTTCAGAAGACTTAAGCATAAAACTCAGGTATTTTTATCTCCGGAAGGAGACCATTATAGGACAAGACTTACACATACTCTTGAAGTATCACAAATATCAAGAACAATTGCAAGAAGTTTAAATTTAAACGAAGATTTAACAGAGGCTATTGCCCTAGGCCATGATTTAGGACATACTCCCTTTGGCCATACAGGGGAAAGAATCTTGCAAAAGCTATGTGACAATGGCTTTAAGCATAATGAACAAAGTTTAAGAGTAGTGGATTTTTTAGAAATCAGAAATGAAAAGCCGGGGCTGAACTTGACATTTGAAGTAAGGGATGGAATATTAAACCATCCTTCAGGTTGTATTCCTTCAACCTTAGAAGGTGAAATAGTAAGTATATCGGATAGAATAGCTTATATAAATCATGATATTGATGATGCGCAAAGAGCCCATATCATAAGTGAAATTCCCGATAAATTTCTTAAAAGATTGGGTAAGAGCAACGGTCAAAGAATAAATACCATGATAATTGATATTATAAGAAATTCTGAAAACAATAACAAAATAATAATGAGTGAAGAAATTGCAGAGATGACTGAAGAACTTCGCAATTTTCTCTTTGAAAATGTCTATTATAACAAGATAGCAAAAAGTGAAGAAGATAAAACAATGTTTATTGTTGAAAAAATATATGAATATTACACAAAACATTTTGACTCTTTGCCTGAATTTTATGTTAATATATATAATAAGAACAGCTTCAGCAAGGGAGAAATTATTAAAGATTACATAGCCGGTATGACGGACCGATATGCGATGAAAACATTTGAAGAATTGTATATCCCTAAACCCTGGCATTAGAACAAAAAGAAAGGTATTTAATAAAACAGGTCTTGGCGGCTTGTCATGAAAAATAAATTGACAAGCTTATTTTCATATGTTATACTTTATTTTCAATGTAAGGATAATGGTGATATTATGCCCTATAAATTGGATTCAGACGTAATACAAAGGATCATCGACGGAAATAATATAGTAGATGTAATAGAAGAATATTTACCTTTAAAAAAAGTAGGTGCTAATTATAGCACCAACTGTCCTTTTCATAAAGAAAAAACTCCTTCATTTGTCGTTTCTCCTGATAAGCAAATGTTTCATTGCTTCGGTTGCGGTGAAAGCGGAGATAGCATAAGCTTCCTGACAAAATATAAAAATTATACTTTTGTTGAAGCAGCAGAGCATTTAGCACACAGAGCGGGGATTATCTTGGAAGAAAAAAACTCATCAAATATAAACATCAACAAACCATTGATGGATAAGCTGTATAAAATCAACAGAGAGGCTGCCCTTTACTTTTATAAGAATTTAAGGTTAAATACTGATATAATAAAATACTTAGATTCAAGAAAAATTAACAAAGAAGTAATAAAATTGTTTGGAATTGGATATGCTAACAATGAATGGGATAATTTGTTAAATTATTTAAAAAATAAGGGTTTTTCTGAACAAGATATTTTAAGAACCGGATTAATTATAAAAAACGAAAATAACAAAATATATGATAGATTTAGGAATAGAGTAATGTTTCCTATTTTTGATGTTAAAAAGAGAATAATAGGTTTTGGGGGAAGGGTAACAGATGATTCATTGCCAAAGTATTTGAATTCTCCTGAAAGTATGATTTTTAACAAGGGATTTAACTTGTACGGAATTAACATAGCGAGGGAAAATGTAAAAGATAAAAGCTTTATATTGGTTGAAGGCTACATGGATGTAATAAAAATGCACGTTTATGGATATTCAACAAGTGTAGCTGCTTTAGGTACTTCTTTTACAGAAAATCAAGCGAAATTATTAAAAAGATATTCCAAAAGTTTTTATATTGCATTTGATTCAGATGCTGCCGGAAGGGCAGCTTCCCTTAAAGCCATTAATATGTTAAAACGAAATAATTTGGAGGGAAAAGTAATTATAATTCCTGATGCAAAGGATCCGGACGAATATCTAAATAAATTTGGAAAAGCAAGTTTCGACAAATTAATCGAAAATTCATTAGATTATTATAGCTTTTTAG
>CAZTXR010000117.1:0-4238 GCA_964617605.1 uncultured Clostridia bacterium
AATGGCTTTTGAAGATGATAATGTTATTTTTGGAGAATGTAAGTGGACTAATTCATTTGTGGATATAGATGTATTGAATGATATTGTAACACAAGGTGAGATGTTTCACTATAAACATGTTTACTTTTATATCTTTGCTAAGAGAGGATTCAGTGATAAGTGTATAAAAAAAGCCAAGGATATGGGTAATGTAAAAATAATTTGTTTTAAGGATATGTAAGAGTTTAACCCTTTTAGGAATATATAATTGACCCCTGCAATGAGGGGCTTTTATTTTGTAAGATTATTTCTATAATGTTGTTAAAGACATTGATAATCGGGTATATACAAACTATGTCTTTAATGAAAATTGTTCTATTGAATGGAGGGATACATTGGATGTTTTAAATTCAAATTTTAAAAAGCAAAAAATGATGAGGACAGTTATGCTGTCGCTTTTACCTATAATTATATTCTCTGTTTATAATTATGGATTAAGGGTGCTTCTTTTGTTGCTTGCGATAACGATTGCAGGGGCCGCTGTGGAGCATTTGTGGGAAAGGCATTACGGCAATAAACCGTCGGAAGCTATCTTTGTCACCTGCATCTTGTATACCATGACCCTGCCGCCGTCTATTCCTTATTGGATTGCTCTTATAGGGATTGTGTTTGGGGTAATTTTCGGTAAAATGGTATTTGGCGGTTTCGGAAGGAATGTTTTTAATCCTGCCTTGGTGGGACGTGCATTTATTTATATTAATTTTCCAAACCCCATGACTATTGCATGGAATGAAGCAGCAAGCGGTTTTCCAGGAGCTTTCTCCTCGTATTTGACAAAGGGAATTGATGCTGTTTCTGAGGCAACACCCATGATACTATACAATTATACAGGTAAAATTACTGATTTAAATTTCTTGTTTTTAGGCAATACAGCCGGAGCTATAGGTGAAAGTTTCAAAATTTTAATTATATTGGCCGCCATATATTTAATATATACGAAGACAGCATCCTGGGAGATTATGTTGGGGTCTTTAATCGGATTTCTATCCACAGGAACTCTTATGTATTTGTTTTATGACGGCATTAATCCCCTATACGGAATGATGATGGGAGGATTTTTGTTTGGTACTGTATTTATGGCTACAGACCCTATAAGTGCCGCTAAAACAAAGAAGGGCAAGTGGATTTTCGGTCTTATAATAGGGCTTGTTACCGTGCTTATTCGTGCCCTGTCCTTGTTTAACGGGGGAATGATGTTTGCAATATTGATGGGCAATACATTTGCACCAATCATAGATTATTTTGTCAAGGAAGCAGAAAATAAAAAGAAAAGGGCGGTGGCAGCATGAAAAGTATGAAAGATTCATTTTTTTATCCCATAATCTTTATGACTCTAGTTACCGCTGTATTTATAGCCCTGTTGGCAAGTTTGAATTATGCTACTGCAGATACGATTTTACATAATCAGGAAAGCCAGCTCCAGCAAAAAATTCTTTATATTTTTGGTATCCTGCCCGATGAGGGAACAGACAAGGATATTGAAAAGATCTTTAATGAGCGGGTTATAGAGAAACAATGGGGTGAGCTAAGCGGCTATGCATTGACCGAAGGAGGACAGGAAGCAGCCTATGCGGTACCCATTAAGGGTCCAGGATTGTGGGGCTCCATAATCGGATTCATAGGCTTGAATAAAAATTACACTGAAATTATCGGTATTGAATTTGTTACCCAGTCTGAAACTCCGGGTCTGGGGGGAAGAATTTCTGAAAATGCATACAAGGAGCAGTTTAGAGCTATTGACATATCAGGCAAGGTTGATAATTTTATTATTTCATCCCCTGAACCGGGCAGCAATGTGGATGCAATTGCAGGTGCCACCCAAACGTCTGCGGCAGTGGTGAAGCTCATAAATGAGGATATAAAGACTTTTTTACAGGAGGTGAGCAAATGACCAAGGCAGAGGTAAAAAAGATTTTTATGAAGGGAATATTCACCGATAACCCCATATTGGTGCAAGTAATAGGTATTTGTTCTGCATTAGCTGTAACAAATTTAATGATGAACTCATTGATCATGGGTATTGCCCTGTCATTGGTAACCGCCTTTTCTTCCTTGACAGTGTCCTTGTTGAAGGACCATACTCCCAAGCATATTAGAATGATGGTGCAGGTTTTAATAATTTCTGCCTATGTAATTATAGTTGACATATATTTAAAGGCCTACATGCCTGAAATGAGCAAGGCCCTGGGACCTTACGTAGGCTTAATAATCACTAACTGTATTATAATGGGCAGGGCTGAAGGATTTGCCCAGTCTAACCCGCCCTTGCCTTCCTTTTTTGACGGCTTGGCATCAGGTATAGGTTATACCCTTATCTTGCTGATGATTTCACTTATAAGGGAAGTGCTGGGATTTGGAAGTATTTTTGGAATAAGTATGATTCCTGCTTCCGTAACAAGATGGACCTTGATGGTTATGCCTCCCTCCGCATTTTTTATACTTGCATGCATAATGTGGCTCTTTAACAATAATCGCCTGAAAAAACAAAAGGAAGGAGTTGAGAAAAAATGATACAGGTTCATCCCTTTATAATATTTATTGCTTCAATTTTTACCAGCAATATGATTTTCTCAAATTTCTTGGGCATGTGTTCATTTATTGCCGTTTCTAAGGAGATACCTACAGCCATGGGCTTAGGAATTGCAGTAACCATGGTGCTTTCTGCCACAACGGTCTTAAATTATTTCGTTTATTGGAAAATACTTCTGCCCTTAGGGCTTGATTATTTGATGTATATATTGTTTATTTTAGTTATTGCAGCTTTTGTTCAGCTTTTGGAAATGGCGATGGACAGATATTTGCCAACCCTTTATTATGCTTTGGGGATTTTCTTGCCCTTAATAACTGTTAATTGTGCCATACTGGGTGTTTCTTTGTTCATGGTTACCAGGCAATATAATTTTGTACAAACATTTGGCTTTGCAGTGGGCTCAGGCCTTGGTTGGGCTCTTGCCATAACAGCAATGGCAGGAATACGGTCTAAGCTTAATGAAAAGTCCATTCCTGAAGGATTGAGAGGGGTTCCTATTACTTTAATAATTACGGGTATCATGGCTTTGGCATTCATGGGCTTCAGCGGCATGGTTCAGATACAGTAGGGGGGCATATGAATACAATAATTATGACAATTGTAATATTTTCCGGAATTTCTGCGGTTCTTGCAGCTATTCTTACGATTTCAGACAGAACTATAGGCAATTACGGAAATGTTACACTTACAATAAATGAAGATAAAAATTACACCGTAAAAGGCGGAAGCAGCCTCTTGGACACCTTAAGATCAGAGAAAATTTTCATACCTTCTGCTTGCGGCGGAAAGGGAACTTGCGGCTACTGCAAGGTTGTAGTTGAGAATGGGGGAGGACCCGTTCTTGCTACGGAAAAGCCCCTTCTTACAGCTGAGGAACTTAACTTAAATACAAGGTTGTCCTGCCAGTGCAAGGTTAAACAAAATATAAATATAAGAATACCTGAAGAATTGTTTAATGTTAAGGAATATAAAGTCAAAGTGGCCAAAATGGATAAGCTTACTCCTACTATTAAAAAGCTTCGTTTTGATTTGGGAGAGGAAGAAATAATCTTTAAACCGGGCCAGTATGTTCAGTTAAAAGCTCCTGCCTATGAAGGAAATGACGAAGAAGTGTACAGAGCATATTCTCTTGCATCATCAGTGAATGATAAACACAGTATCGAATTGCTCATAGGATTTACAGGCGGTATTGCTACGACTTATGTTCATCAGCACCTTAAGGAAGGGGATACGGCCCATATTAACGGTCCCTATGGTGAATTTTATTTTCATGAGGATGACGATGGTCCTATAGTATTAGCCGGGGCAGGTACGGGAATGGCTCCCATAATGTCTATACTTCAATATATGGCTGACAATAATATAGGGAGGGAAACTATATTTTTCTTTGGAGCAAAGTCTATGGAGGATTTGTTTTTGCTTGATGAAATAGGGGCCTTTGAAAAAAGGCTGAATATAAAGTTTGTTCCTACCTTATCCCGTGAGGAATCCCCTGAATGGAAGGGAGAAAAGGGCCGCGTTCCTCTTGCCATAGATAAATACATTGAAAAGGGAAAAAATTATACGGCCTACTTGTGCGGCAGCCCTGCAATGATTGATTCTATTGTTGAAGCCTTGGTTAAAAAGGATATTCCTCTTGAAAAGATATATTATGATAAGTTTTAGATCC
>CAZTXR010000117.1:4338-6359 GCA_964617605.1 uncultured Clostridia bacterium
TTGCCACATAGTCCATGGTTTTATCTTCTAATCCTGCAGATGACTGAACAATGTTGATGGCTTCTGCCACAGTAAATTCTTTTTGTCTTTCAAGAAAATCTTCTATAAAAAGCATTGGATCACTTGTGTTCATAAAAACACTTCTGTCGCAGTCAGCCCTTTCCCAAAAATGATTGTAGCTGCCAAGTCTTATTTCAAAATGAAGATGGGGTCCCGTACTATCACCTGTACTTCCGGTGTAGCCTATTATATGGCCTGCTTTTACACGGTTTCCTTCATAAATTTCAAACCGTGCAAGATGAGCATACAAGGAAGCATATTTGCCGTGGTCTAAAGCGATATAGTATCCATAGCTGCTATCGTATTTGGCTGTCATGGTATTTCCGTCATCAACGGCGTATACAGGAGTGTTATACTGGGCTTTTAAGTCTACTCCATTGTGCCACCAATAGTATTTACCGTTAACGGTTATGCTCCTGGCACCGTATGGGCTGTTTACATGGATGCTGTCTAAAGGTAAATTTTCTAAGCTAATCATGTTACAGATCACGCTGCTCTTTGCTTATAAATTCAAGAAAGTCGCCTGATTTTCCATCATTTAAGCTTTTCAAATATTTTTCAACAGCGTTATCAATCTGCATTTTTGCATATTCTTCAATAGTATCAAAAGAATTTTGAACGATTTTTTCAATGCATTTTTTTGTTACAAATATTTTTAGGGGTTTAGGAATCAAGTTATACAAGGTTTCAACCACCCATGAGAACTTTTCCCCTCCTGCTTTTGTTGAGTCTTTATATAATGTCTCCGCTTCGAGTATATATTTAAGAGTGCTGTTTCTCAGCTTGTCATGGGCTCTGAAATAAGCTGATAATGCTCCAAATATTACAGTTAACAGCGTTATAGCAATTTGCATAATTGTATCTAAAGTCATTAATTACACATCCTTTATAAGGACATTATATTCAACGGCAGGAATTTTTGTTCTTGAGAGAGTTAAAGTGATGCACTTGTAAAAATTCTGTATAAAAATAATTATAATTATAAAATTACAAAATGTCTTAGCTTGTAAATATTCATAAAAATTGTAAAATAAAATTTTACAATTAAGGTACTTTGCTATTTAATGTTCAACAAGTTAAAACTATATTAAAAGCCATTAAATAAATTTAATAATGTATCAGATAAAGAAGATATGTTCTACAAGTTTTCAACTTATCAACAGCTGTGGATTAAATTGTTAACAACTTTTAAATATGGAGACTCTAAGCAGAATTTTTGTCAAGAGTTTTTTTATGAAAAATCATAAATATTTTTTGTTGGAATTTCAACACTTTATTTTGGGATATGTTAAACATTTAATCCACGGCTGTGGACAACTTAAGGGACTTATCAATTTCGCTATGAAAGTATAATTATAAGTGATAAAAAAATATAAAGTTATACAATATTCGACAAACATGCAATAACAAAAAGACGCATGTAATTGCGTCTTTTTGCACTTAAATTATTTTATAATTCGGAGGTAAGTTTGCTTATATATTATAACGTCCTAATTTTGTTATAATTCCGGTTCAATTAAACCGTAATTTTCATCTTTTCTTTTATAAACTACATTTACTTCTTCTGTATCTGCATTTAAGAAAACAAAGAAATTGTGTTTTAATAAATCCATTTGCAGTATTGCTTCTTCTATATTCATAGGCTTTATTGCAAAGCGCTTTGTTTTTACTACCCTAAATTCTTCTTCGTCCTCATCGTCCAAGGGCTCTATATTTTCAAACTTGATTGAATCATTTGAATGTCTTTTGTTTTGCAGTTTTGTTTTATATTTCCTTATTTGCTGTTCCAAAGATTCAACTGCTTCATCTAAAGCATTGTACATGTCGTCAGAATACTCTTCAACACGTACGATTCTGCCATTGAAAGGAATAGTAACCTCTACTTTTTGTATCTTTTTTTCGATACTTAGTACAACTTTAGCTTCAATGTCCTGTTGAAAAAATTTATCCAGCCTCCTTAA
>CAZTXR010000118.1:0-6340 GCA_964617605.1 uncultured Clostridia bacterium
AATATAGACAAATATCCGTTTGTGGAAATATTATGAAGGAGAAATATCATGACTTATTCTAATGATGATGCAATTCAACTGTTAGACGAGGAACTTAGATATTTAAAACTTTTATCCAAACAATATCCTACCATTGCATCGGCATGTACAGAAATTATAAACTTGCAGGCAATATTAAATCTTCCAAAAGGTACGGAGCATTTCCTTTCCGATATTCATGGGGAATATGAATCATTTAACCATGTGCTTAGAAACGGCTCCGGCAACATAAAACGGAAGATTAAAGAGGTTTATGGGGATATTATGAGTGAAAAGGAAATTAAGAGTCTTGCTACTCTAATTTATTACCCTGAGCAAAAGTTAGAAATAATTCATAAACAAGAAGAAAATATTGATGAATGGTTTAGAATTACTATTTACAGACTTGTGGTAATCAGCAGAAAAGCAGCCTTTAAGTACACACGGATGAAGGTAAGAAAAGCTCTCCCAAAAGAATTTGCATATATAATTGAAGAACTTATGCACAAAGGTCCTGAAGAAGACAAGGAAGAATACTACAGCGAAATAATAAATACAATAATAAAAATAGGCAGAGCTGATGAATTTATAATTGCAATGGCAAAGCTTATTCAAAGATTAGTAATAGACAGACTGCATATTGTGGGGGATATTTTTGACAGGGGTCCCGGCGCAGACCAGGTAATGGAGACCATTATGAATTATCACACCGTGGATATTCAATGGGGTAATCATGATGCCTTGTGGATGGGTGCTGCATCAGGCAGCGAAGCATGTATTGCAACAGTAATAAGAATATGTACCCGGTATGCAAATCTTGACACAATAGAAGATGGTTACGGCATAAATATGTTGCCTTTAGCAACATTTGCTCTCGATTATTACGGTGATGATGAATGTACTCAGTTTAAGCCTAAGGTTGAAAGCGATATTGTTTACTCAGATAAGGATTTAAAACTTATTGCCAAAATGCATAAAGCAATTTCAATTATCCAATTTAAGTTGGAAGGAGAAATAATTATAAGACGTCCCCATTTTAAAATGGATGACAGATTGTTGCTTGATAAAATTAATTACCAAGAAGGGACCATCAATTTAAAGGGCAAAATATATGAATTAAACGATAAAAACTTTCCTACTATTGATCCTAAAAATCCATTTGCTCTTAGCATGGAGGAAAGAGAATTAATGGAGAAGTTAACGTCTTCTTTCCTAAACAGTGAAAAATTACAAAAACATATAAGATTTTTGCTTGCAAACGGGAGCATGTATCTGAAATTTAATTCAAATCTTCTTTATCACGGATGCGTTCCTGTCAATGAAGATACTACATTCAAAAAGGTACAAATAGGTTCTTCAGGCAAATCATACAGTGGCAAAGCTTACTTTGACAGGCTTGAAATATTGGTAAGAGAAGGGTATTTCCATAAAAATAATCCGGAAGCTAAGCAATACGGTATGGACATTACATGGTATTTGTGGACAGGTGCTGATTCTCCTCTGTTTGGCAAGGATAAAATGACTACCTTTGAAAGGTATTTCATTGACGACAAGGCTACTCACAAAGAAAAGAAAAGTCATTATTTTAAGTTAGAGGACAATGAAGAAATGTGCAGAAGAATTTTTGAGGAATTTGGTTTGAACCCTGATTGTTCTCACATTATTAACGGTCACGTACCTGTTAAAAGCAAAAGCGGTGAAAGCCCCATAAAGGCAAACGGGAAACTTATAGTCATTGACGGGGGATTTTCAAGAGCATATCAGGGAACAACCGGTATTGCCGGTTACACTCTTATATATAATTCATACGGCTTGCTTTTGGTATCCCATGATCCTTTTGAATCAGCACAAAAAGCAATTGAAGACGAGAAAGATATTCATTCAACAACTATGGTACTGGAAAAGGAAGTAGATAGAAAAAGGGTAAAAGACACAGATGCAGGGGAATTGATGAAAACCCAGATAAAGGACTTAGAAATGCTTTTGGATGCATACAGATTAGGTTTCATAAAAGAACAGTAATAAATAAATTTTTGTATTTAACCCCTCAAATATTATTAAAATATTTGAGGGGTTAAATTGTAATGTAATATTAATGTTTATCATGTCTATTTTCATGGTATAATGTAGAAAAAGAAATAAAGAGGTGGATAATGAAAGTAAAATATTTTAAATGGCCAATTTTTATTTCATTGTTATTAGTTATTGCACTGATTCAATATTCTGCACCGGAGGCTTATGCAGACGGGCAAATCAGGCTTATAATAGACGGAAAGAAAATTGTATCTGATGTGGAACCTTATATCAGCAATGACAGAACATTGGTACCCTTAAGAATAATAGCGGAAGAATTGGATTGCCTTGTTGATTGGGATAATAATAACAGGGCTGTACATATTTCTAAGGAAGATATACATATAGTTCTTAGAATTGACAGTCATTTGGTTGAATATACAAATGACAATGAAACAACCTATACTATGCTTGATGTGGCTCCTCAAATTAAAGAAGACCGCACCTTTGTTCCTATCCGGCTAATAAGCAATGCTTTAGGCGTTGGAATAGAATGGAACAGTGACCAAGAAACAGTATATATTGACTCCAAAAAAAGCTCGGAAGTCACACCGTTTTTTAATATGGAAATTTCATCAGTGAAAAGGGGACAAACTATCACCGGAATAACTGATTTATATACAAACGGTAAAATACCGGCAGGAGCAAAACAAATTAAATATCTTCTTTTAGACACAGATACTGCCAAGGGATTTATTATAGCAGCAGGCACTGATTTGACTAAGACTTATGAATGGGTGCCGGCTATGGAAAATAACGGTTCAAAGGTTTTGGCAGCTGCCTTTTATGATGCAGAGGGGATCTTTTTAGCCGGAGATTCGATACCGGTTACTGTAAAAATTGATTCTGAGATAAAGTTAAAGGGTATTACTGAAGGTCAGTTGATTACTGAAAATAAAGTACCTTTAAGCACCACACTGAACTTTATGGCATCCTATGTAAAATATGAAATGATAAATCCTGATAACGGAGCCTATTATATTTCCCCTGGTGTTGACCCTGAACAATCATTTAACATGATACCGGTAATTGAGGATAATGGCAGAATGAAAGTTAGGGCTATTGCTTATGATACAAAGGGAAATGCATATGAGGGCGAATATGTAAACATTAGAATCAATGTTGACAATTATCTGTATTTAGGCGGAGTTAAACAGGGACAAACAATTGACGGTTCTGTGACTTTGTTGGCGCAAAGAAATTTTGATGTTACTGATACGGAATATTATATAATTGATAATACAAGCGGTATGGAAACTTTGCTTCATAAAGCGGCATATGGTTCATATACCTGGTTTCCCACTCCTGAAGAAGCAGGGAGCAAGAGTTTGTATGTAAAGGTGACCGACACAAGCGGTAAAACTTATGTCAGCAGCAAAATTACGGTAAATGCAACGGGGAACCCAAAGCTTTTGTTGCAAGGTGTGGGACCTGATCAGGTACTTACTGAAAGGGCAGATTTAGGTATTAAAACCAATGTTAAATTAGATACTGTTAAATATATATTGACGAATGTAAAGACTGGGAAGTCAATGGTTCTTTCAGAGAAAAACACTGCGGTTATCATTCCTGAAGAAGGTGATGATGGTTCTTGGAAAATAAGAGCAGAGGGAGTATACGGAGGAAAGACAATTAAATCCGAAGAGATTAAATTCACAATGTATACGGGACAGTTATATTCGGCAAAACCCGTAATTGAAAAAGATTTATATTTGGATTTAGTTTCAGATTTAGCTTTAAGCACAGGCAAGAAAACCGGAATGTCAGCCGCCCTGCAGGTGGCACAGGCAATATTGGAAACGGGTTGGGGACAAAGTGTGCCTGTCGATAAATACACAGGCGTATTCTCCTATAATTTGTTTGGAATAAAGGGCGAAGGCACAAAGGGTTCGGTAACTTCAAACACATGGGAAGAGTACAATGGTGTGGCATTTAGAATTGATGCTGAATTCAGAGCATATAACAATGAAAGAGAAAGCTGGCAGGATCATAAAGATTTATTGCTTTTAAGAGAAAGATATGCACCCTTCAGAGAAGTTATGTTTGACAGCACTCAAGGAGCATGGGCTTTGAAAAGATGCGGATATGCCACAGATTCACAATATTCAATCAAATTGATAGATATAATCAACAGATATGATTTAAGAGAATTGGATGAAGTAACAATATGAGAGTTATATCGGTGTGCCTCATGCATATAGGAGAAAAAATAAGCGGGGAAATTACAAATGAATAGAAGAATAATTTTATCCACCGGCAACGCACATAAGGTTAAGGAAATAAAAGGTATATTAAAGGATATGCCTCTTGAGGTGGTATCTAAAAATGATTTGGGATTAAGTGACTTTGATGTGGTGGAAGATGGCAGCACCCTGCAAGAAAATGCTCTTAAAAAGGCAATAGAACTGCATAAGCTTACAAAAGGAATGGTGGCTGCTGATGATACAGGCTTATATGTGGACGCGCTAAATGGAGAGCCTGGAGTCTACTCTGCAAGATATGCCGGCGAGAATGCAACATATGCGGACAATAATAAGCTTCTTTTGGATAAACTAAAGAATATTCCTATGGAAGAAAGGACTGCTCATTTTAAAACTGTCATTGCGCTTGTACTTGAGGATGGGAGCAAGCTTATTGCTGAAGGTATATGTAAAGGACAAATAGCCTTTCAGGAAAGAGGCAGCAGGGGTTTTGGTTATGACCCCTTGTTTGTGGTGGAAGGAACGAACAAAACATTTTCAGAAATGACAGAAGAAGAAAAAAATAAAATTAGCCACAGGGCAAAGGCCTTGATAAGCTTGAAGGATAAATTGGAGGCAATCATTGAAGATTTTGGTGATAAGCGACAGTCATAATGTTATTTTAGATTCCCAAATTCAAGATATAAAAGAAGAAGGACGATTTGATTTATTAATACATTGTGGCGACAAATATAATGATGCAGAACAATTTGCCGAAAGGTTAAATATTGAAAAGGTCCTAAGTGTTCCCGGCAATTGTGATTACAAGGTCATAGGCATGGAACCTACAATAATTCAAGAAATTGAAGGCAAAAAGTTTATAATTACCCATGGTCATTTGTTTTATGTGAAAATTAGCTTAAATCAACTGAGGGATTTTGCTGAGAAGCATGAGGCTGATGTCGTTTTATACGGCCATACCCATAAGGCTTATAATATGATTATAGATAATACCTTGTTTTTTAATCCCGGCAGCACCATCTTTCCTAATGATGGCAGGGCAAGTTTTGGGGTAATAGAAATCATTAATGACAAAGTAAGTGGTAAAATAGTAAGTATAAGTAATTAAAATGTAAACAGCTTAACATTGCAATAGGATGTTAAGCTGTTTTTTTATGCTTACTGCGATAGCGTGTCTAACAGCTCCTTCCCTGAATCGGTCAATGAACAGCCTAAACGTCCCTTGCTGATTATGATGCAGTTGTTCTGGCATAAATCATTTAGCAGGTTCCTCAATTGATATTCAGTAATATCTACATTTTTTTCTTTAAGAGACTGCATCAATGTGCGCCTTCCCATAGGCTTGTATTTTAGAAGTTTTAATATTTTCAGCAAATATTCCTTATCATTGTTGCTGATATTATCTTTAATGTCATCAAAATATGAGTCTGTTTCCAAATTGTCGTAATTATCGTATTCCTGCAAGATATAATCCGGCAAGTGTTCAACCGTTATATAACCATCTGAAATATTGGCGGCATATTCAATGCAGTTCCTGAGCTCCCGAACATTGCCCGGCCACTGATAATTAAGAAGGAAGTTCCAAATCTTCGGATCAAATTTAATAACCCTTTGATTTTCTTTTCGTATATATTCATTTATAAGAAGTGCTATATCTGAACTTCTTAACCGTAAAGGCGGAATATTTAAAACCAATGTATTGAGTCTAAAAAACAAATCTAATCTGAACTTGCCCTCATCAACCAAAGCTTTCAAATTGCGGTTTGTAGCTGCAATTATTCTAACGTCAACGCTTGTTAATCTTTCGCTTCCCACCCGCATAATTTCTTTTTCTTCCAATACGCGAAGAAGCTTAGCTTGAGTTGAAATAGAAAGCTCGCCTATTTCATCAAGGAATAAGGTACCTTTTTGGGCTAATTGAAATAGCCCTTCTTTTCCGCCTTTTCTTGCGCCCGTGAACGCTCCCTCTTCATATCCGAACAATTCCGATTCCAGCAATGAATCCGGTATTGCAGCACAGTTCATGGCAACAAATGGATAGCGGGAGC
>CAZTXR010000119.1:0-6269 GCA_964617605.1 uncultured Clostridia bacterium
GTTTTATAGGACAGCTCTTCATTATTTATCAGAACTTCACCGCTGCTTTGTTTATGCAAACCTGCTATAACTTTCATAAAAGTTGTTTTGCCGCTCCCGTTAGGTCCCAACAAACCATAAATTTTACCCGGTTCAAATTCTAAGCTAACGTTGCTTAAAGCTGTTTTATTGTAATATTTTTTTGTTAAATTTATAATTTTTAATGTGCCCACTTTATTCATTCCCTCCTATATAATTATTTTCCTTTTCTATAAAGTTGATCATTTCTTCCTTAGTATACCCTATTTGCTGCATTCCTTTTATAAATATTGCAATATGATTTTTTGCCATTTCATATCTTAAATTTTCAATTTGCTCAGCAGATTCTGTTATGAATGTACCCAAACCTCTTTTTGTAAATACGATTTTTTCATTCTCCAACTCCTTATATACTCGTGCAACTGTGTTGAAATTTATACCTAATTCATTTGAATATTCTCTTGAGGAAAGCATTTTTTCACCGGGTTTAAGTTTTTTTGAAACAATATCTTGCTTAATTTTCTCTATTACCTGCAAATATATAGGTATATTGTTGTTGAATTCCAACTTATCACCTTCTTTCATGCATATTAGTATCATAGGTGAATAGTATACTAATACGGGATAAATGTCAAGAAGAAAATGTTAATACTTTGCATGATAAATAATTACGATTTCGCAACAATTAATTGAATATTATACTTGACACAAAATTTATAAAGTTATATACTCAAACAAATAATACAGCTAAGAACTCTCATTTGCGTCATCAATGGGAGGTTTTTTGTATATGAAGGAGGACTCAATGCATAAGAAACTATTTATTCCGGGACCTATAGAAGTAAAAGAAGAAATATTAAGCAAAATGGCAATGCCCATGATCGGACACAGAAGCAAGGATGCCTCCAATCTGCAAAGAGGCATTTCAAATAATCTCAGAAAACTGTTTTTTACAGATAATGAAATTTTATTATCAACATCTTCAGGCTCAGGTTTGATGGAAGCAGCTGTAAGATGCTGCACAAAAGAAAGGGCGGCAATATTTTCCATAGGCTCCTTTGGCGACAGATGGCATGAAATGGCTCTTTCAAACGGAATAAATGCTGATTTGTACAAATCAGAACCAGGAAATATAACTAGGCCTGAAATGGTTGATCATGCATTGTCAACAGGCAAATATGATTTGGTTACAATAACCCACAACGAAACATCAACGGGAGTTATGAATCCTATAGAAGAAATAAGCGATGTTATAAAAAAGTATCCGGATGTAATTTTTTGTGTTGATGCAGTCAGTTCAGCGGGAGGAGTAAAAATACAGGCGGATAAATTAGGAATTGACATATGCATAACGTCATCACAAAAAGCATTGGGATTGCCTCCGGGTCTTTCTATGTGCACCATATCAGAAAGAGCTGTGGAAAAAGCGAGAAGGATAAAAAACAGGGGTTTTTATTTGGATTTGGTACAATTGTATGATACAGTCAAAAAGAAAGATTATCAATATCCTTCAACACCCAATTTGTCATTAATGTTTGCTTTGAATTACCAATTGGACTTGATTATGGAAGAGGGATTGGAAAACAGGTTTAAAAGACATTTAACCATGGCTGAATATACAAGAAATTGGGCTAAAAAGAATTTTGCCTTGTTTCCTGAAGAAAAGTATGCATCTGTAACACTTACTACAGTTAAAAACACCAAAAATATAAGTGTTAAAAATTTAAATGAAGAATTAGGCAAGAGAGGTTTTGCAATTTCAAACGGATATGGCGGTTTAAAAGAGAAAACATTCAGAATTGCGCATATGGCTGACTTAAATTTAGTAGATATAAAGGAACTTCTATCGAATATTGATGACATATTGTCAATATCCTAAAACATTAAAGCAATCAGGGGGTAACAATGTATGATTTAAACAGTATAAGCAGTTATTTAAATACAAATACAGTAGGTAAATCAATTATTCAATATGATAATTTAAATTCTACATTTACAAAAGCTAAGAATATATTTGCAACATGCCCTGACGGGACCGTAGTTCTATCGGAAAATCAGAGTGAATGTACCCTTAGGTTCAGCAATGAATGGATTTGTATGCCGGATAAAAATATTTATTTAAGTATTATTTTAAAATCTGTCTATAATAATTATCTGCTTCCTTTAATGGATGCTGCAGGATGTGCTTCCATTGTTAAAGCCCTTTCGGATTTATACAATTTAAAGAGCACAATAAAATGGCCCAATGATATATTAATAAATGATAATAAAATTGCATCGGTAAAAAGTGATATTGCAAGCAAGGGAGCAGGAACAATATTATCAATGAATATTAATGTCAACATGGAAGAAAAGATCGAAAACTTGAGGGCTACATCCATCATGATGGAAAAGGAAGAAGCTGCTGAAAGGGAACTGCTTATAGGGACGATATTAAACAATATTGAATATCATTATGATGAGATGATAAGCACCGGAAAAGCTTCTGAGCTGGTTGATTTATACAATGAAAACTTGCTCTTTCTTAATAAAGAAATAGGAGTAATCAAAAGAGGCAGAAAGACCGTAAGAAGGGTTGTGGCTAAACGAATTGACAGTGAGGGCTGGCTTGCTGTAACAGATGAAAATGGCCGTGAAGAAATATTAAGTCCGGGAGATACCATAGTACAATATGAATAAACTAAAAATAGGAAATATTGAATTAAATACAAATGTTGTGCTTGCCCCAATGGCAGGTGTAACAGATATAACATACAGAACTATTTGCAAAGAAATGGGAGCGGGTCTTGTCTATACTGAAATGATAAGTGCAAAAGGCTTGTATTATCAAGATAGAAAAACTGAAGATTTGATGAAAATAAATGAAAAGAACAGACCGGTGTCTATTCAGATTTTCGGAAGTGACCCTGACATAATGTCATATATTGTAGAAAAATATATAAATGATAGAAATGATATTGATATTATAGATGTTAATATGGGCTGTCCTGCACCTAAAATAGTAAAAAACGGAGATGGTTCTTATCTCATGAAGACACCTGACTTAGCAGGTAAAATTATAAATAAAATAAAAAGGATTGCAAAAAAACCAGTTACAGCCAAAATAAGATCAGGTTGGTGTATTGATTCCACTAATGCTGCAGAATTTGCAAAAAATTTGGAATTTAACGGTTTAGACCTGGTTGCCGTTCACGGCAGAAGCAGGGATCAGTTTTATACAGGTAAGGCTGATTATGGTATAATTAATGAAGTAAAGAGAGCTGTTAAAATTCCTGTTGTAGGTAATGGGGATATTTTCAGTCCTCAGGATGCAGTTAAAATGATTGAAGAAAGCAGCTGTGATGCTGTAATGATCGGAAGAGGAATTTTGGGTAATCCTTGGCTGATTATGAATACTGTTAAGATATTAAGCAAAGATACAAATTTCTATATTCCTTCACCAACAGACAAGATCAATATGATAAAAAGGCATGCATCCATGCTTATTGATGAATTAGACGAAAAGATTGCAATATTGGAAATGCGTAAATTTGCCGCATGGTATATGAAGGGTATGAAAAACTCTTCTGAAATCAGAGGCAGCATCAACAAAATTACAAATTTGCATGAATTGAATAAAATATTGGATGAATATATTGAAATAAATGGTTTAAAAGAACAAAAATAAATGGTTTAAAAGAACAAAAATCTTGACAATGGTCAGTTACTTGATTATAATATTCTAATTAATTGAAAGATTTGCCATCAATCTATCATAATATATTAAAATGATAATACAATGGAATATATATTGGATGGCATTTAATGCAAGTATTAAAAGCTACATTATTAAAAGGAGCAATAGTATGAAGAATAATGAAACTTTAATTACAGCTGAGGGTTTGGAAGAATTAAAAAGGGAATTGGAAGAATTAAAATTAGTAAAAAGAAAAGAAATATCCGAAAAAATCAAAGTTGCTTTAGCCTTTGGGGATATTAGCGAAAATGCTGAATATGACGAAGCAAAAAATGAGCAAGCAAACGTTGAAACAAGAATTGCAAAGCTTGAGCTTATGATTAAAAATGCTAAGTTAATAAAAGCAACAAAACAAAAAGGAATTGTCAACATAGGATCTAAAGTTAAAATAAAAGATCTGGAATTTGATGAAGAAATGGAATATACAATAGTAGGTTCCGCTGAAGCAGATCCTTTCAAAGGAAAAATATCTAATGTTTCACCATTGGGAAAAGCATTGTTGGGCAAGAAACTTGGTGAAGTCATTGAAGTTGCATCTCCCGTTGGAGATATGATAAAATATGAAATATTAACTGTTTAAATAAACATAACAAAAGAAAAAGGTGGTGTAAGAGTTGGGTGAACAACAAACAGGAGATTTAAGGCAGGTAAGAATTGATAAACTTAATGATCTGATAAATGCAGGAAGAGATCCTTATAAAATTTCAAAATACGAGGTAAATTCTAATTCAAAAAATATAAAAGATAATTTTGAAGAATTGGAAGGAAAATTCGTATCAATTGCCGGAAGGATAATGTCCAAAAGGGGTCAGGGAAAAGTTGGTTTCTATGATATTCAAGATCATATGGGAAGAATTCAGATGTTTGTCAAATTAGACAACATAGGCGAAGAGGAATACAATTGGCTAAAAACCTACGATATTGGTGATATAATAGGTGTTAAAGGTGAGGTATTTAAAACTAAAACTGACGAAATTTCCATAAGAGCCGAGGAAATTAAGCTCTTGTCCAAATCTTTGCAAACACTTCCTGAAAAATTCCATGGATTAAAGGATATGGATTTAAGATACAGACAAAGATATGTGGATTTAATAGTTAATCCTGAAATAAAAGATGTTTTCTTAATGCGTAATAAAATTATCAGGGGTATTAGAGAATATCTTGACGGCGAAGGTTATTTAGAAGTAGAAACTCCAATTTTAAGCCCTATAGCAGGCGGTGCAAATGCAAGACCATTCATTACTCACCACAACACATTGGATATTGACATGTATATGCGTATTGCAAATGAGTTATTTTTAAAGAGATTAGTAGTTGGCGGACTTGGCGACGGTGTTTATGAAATGGGTAAAATGTTTAGAAATGAAGGAATGGATGCAAATCACAATCCTGAATATACTGCAATGGAAGTGTATAAACCATATGCAGACTTCAATGATATGATGACATTGACTGAAAATATTGTGGCATATGTTGCAAATAAGGCAAGGGGAACAACTAAAATAGAGTTCCAAGGCAGAATGATAGACTTTACTCCACCTTGGAGAAGAGTAAAAATGCAGGATATGGTTAAGGAATATGCAGGGGTTGACTTTGATTTGGTTAATACTGACGAAGAAGCCATAGCAATTGCAAAACAAAAAGGAGTTGAAATCACTCCTCTTATGACAAGAGGTCATGTAATAAGTGAATTGTTTGAAAAGTATTGTGAAGAGCATTTAGAACAACCTACATTTGTAACACATCATCCTGTTGAAATATCACCTTTGGCAAAAAGAAATGTTGAGGATCCAAGATTAACGGATAGGTTTGAAGCATTCGCAAACACATGGGAAATCGCAAATGCATTTTCCGAGTTAAATGATCCCATAGATCAAAGAGAAAGATTTGAAGAACAAGTAAAACAAAAGGAAGCCGGAGATGATGAGGCTCATATGATGGATACGGACTTTGTTAATGCAATTGAAGTAGGCCTTCCTCCTACAGGCGGGCTCGGCATAGGAGTTGACAGAGTTATAATGTTGATAACCAACCAACCGACCATAAGGGATATTATATTGTTTCCAACCATGAAACCTTTAGATTAACATTTTATAAAAAGAGCGGCATAGCTGCTCTTTTTTAATTTAAAAAATTGGTAGTTGACATTAATTTATGTTGGTGGTACACTAACAAAGTTGTCAAGAGACAGAATAAGTTGCAAAAAAGCAAGCTTTGCAAAAAAAGAAGAAATTGGCAGTTGACAAGTATCATGAAGATATGATAAGCTTCATAAGCTGTCCCAAGAGACAGCAAAAAATAAAAATAAAAAAGTAGTTGACAGCAAACAAAATAGATGTTAAACTATGAAAGTTGTTCCTATAAAACAACAAATAAAACAGTCAAAAATCAAGCGAAAAATTTCTTGACAACATATTTTAAGTATGTTAGACTGTAAAAGCTCCTCTAAAAAAGGGGTACCGAACATAGACAATAAAACAGCATAAGAACCTTTGAGTATTGCGAAAGCGATACA
>CAZTXR010000120.1:0-6187 GCA_964617605.1 uncultured Clostridia bacterium
CAATTAAAAAGCGAAAATTCAGAAATTTCAACTAAATCAGTTGACTTAAGAGGACTTTTAGCTTCAATTAATTTAATGAACAAGGGTTTATCTCCTGTTAAAGCATTGCAGATGGGAATTGCAAATAAATCATTTGATGATTTCGAACGTACATTAGTGGAAGATGTAATAGGCCTTAGGGTATCAGACAGTTTGGAAAGGAATGAAATTTTCAAGGATTGACAATGCAAAACACAAGTGAACAAAATAAAAGAGCACTTAATATTATTTGGAATGCTTCCGACAATTATTCCTTAGACCCGGACTACAAGGCCTATGATGAAAATGGTGAAGCAGAACTATATTTAAACTATATAATCGGTGCTGTTCATAAATATTGTGATTATTCTCTTCTTAACAGTTTTTTCAGGTATTTAAAAACAGACAGAGAACATGAATTTTATGAACAGCTGTTTTGGATTGGATTGGAGCATTACGCATTTAATAAAGGGAAAATTGAAAGACCTGTTTTAATGAACCTTCGAAAAAATTATGCCAAGAAAGTTTTAAAAGGGGAAACAGAAATTTCAGATGATAATTTGTTAAATGTAATAAAAGATGCTCATTTCAAAAGAGTTCTTGGGGAACCTTTCCAAATATCCGGCAATGCCCTCAATATTTTAAATGATATTGAATTTGATGATTCATTAAAGACGGAAGAAATAATTCTTAAAATGAATGATATTATCAAAACATATTTCAGGTTCCATTACGGTCAATATGAGACAGATAATAAAAGTTCTAAGAAAAACAAGGCAGACTTACAAAAGCAAACTGAGTATGGAGAAGAAAAATTAAGCGATGCAGAATTAGAAACTTTAGGCAATTTATACTTAGACTCTGCTGAAACATCCAGGCAAGTTTATTATGAGGAACTAAAACAAAAGGATAAAAGACCTGTTCAAAAAGTTACCTTAGAAAAAAAGGATGATTCGGAAAGGCAATATATCCGAAAATATTTTGGCGCTTCAATTATTTCTGAGCAAAAAACCCATTCAATAGAAAAAAGCCTTTGTACCGGCAATCACAAAAATACTCATCTGCACTTTACCAGGGGAGAATTTGATACTGAATTCGGCAATGATGCCAATGCAATTTATTACAACAAATCATTGAAAGAGCAAAGGGAAATTAATTTAGAGCATTACAATTCCAATTATATAAAATACAAAAACAGTATTTCAAAATTAACAAATAAAATAAGAAATACCATGTTAGCTTATTTTGAATCCTATACCGGCAAGTCTGAAGCAGGAAAATTAAATGCCCCTAAAATTTGGAGAAATATATATATTAATGACAGCAAAGTATTTACAAAAGTATTCAATAATGATATAGGGAATATTTCTGTTGACATTTTACTTGATGCATCAGCATCCCAGCATGAAAGACAGGAAACAATTGCGGCCGAAGGCTACATTATTGCGGAAAGTTTCACTCAATGTCAAATTCCGGTGAAGGTTTATTCCTTCAGCAGCTTAAGAAATTACACCGTTATAAATTTGTATCGTGATTATAATGAAACAGATAAAAACAAGGAAATATTCAATTATAAAACCACCGGCTGCAACCGTGACGGTTTAGCCATACGAACAGCATTGCACATGATGGAAGAAAGCAATTACTACAATAAAATCCTCATAGTTCTTTCTGACTGCAAACCCAATGACACTCAATGCATTCCTGACACAGGGATAAAGCCGGAGCAAACAAAGTATGCAGGTGCTACCGGTATAATTGACACAGCCTTTGAGGTAAAAAGGGGCATAAATAACGGCAATTCAGTTTTATGCGTTTTCACCGGCGAAGATGAAGACATAAAAACAGCCAAAAAAATATACGGACACAACTTTGCCCGTATATACAACCCCCAGCGTTTCGCCGAAATCGTAGGGGTCCTAATGCAAAACCAACTCAAAAACCTATGAATTTTAGGAACCCTGGGGACTGGCCTTGGAATTCCATTTGGAATTTCAAGGCCAGTCCCCACTGTCTCACACTAAGATGGTGTGTTTTCTTTTTTCGAAGAAATCTTTTGCTACTTGGGGGAAGAGGGCGTAGGATAAAACATCCTCTTCAGACTCAGCCAAGTATCCTATTTCTTGTCTGAACTTTTCATAACTATTGCCTAAAAGATCGGCAGGACGAACAGTTATTGCTTCTTCATCACCAATGATGAGTTTTCTGATCTCATCTGAAATTGGTGCTGCAGGTCTTCCGTACAAACCTCTTACATAATTTTTTATTTCCGTTGGTATTATTTTGTACCTTCCGCCTGAAATTGCGTTGAAGACTGCCTGTGCACCTATCATTTGGCTCATGGGAGTGACTAA
The DNA here is from genome assembly GCA_964617605.1 of uncultured Clostridia bacterium. Classification (GTDB taxonomy): domain Bacteria; phylum Bacillota; class Clostridia; order Tissierellales; family Sedimentibacteraceae; genus Sedimentibacter. Next base: position 2,373 of record CAZTXR010000120.1, read on the forward strand.
GGGCGGATAGCCTAATTCTTTTCTGATTTTTGGGACTTCAGCCAGAACTTCCTCATATTTATCTAAAGCATTAAGTGACTTCATTTGAATCAGCATATTTGAAAGCATGCCGCCTGGTATTTGATACATGAGAGTTTTAGGTTCTGTCATAAGCACTTTTAAATTGAATGTTTTGTCATCTTCATATTTCTTCATAATTGATTTAAAATACTCTGCAATATTGTTTAAACGTTGCATGTTAAGTTTTGGATCCCTTTCTGTGTCTTTTAAGGTTGAAACAAGGGATTCTGTTGCAGGCTGCGATGTTCCGGAAGACAAAGGTGATATGGCAAGATCAACTATGTCAACTCCTGCCTCCACAGCCTTTAATACAGACATTTCTCCGATTCCGCCCGTGCAGTGGGTGTGAAATTCAATGGGCAGGTTTGTAATTTGCTTTATGGACTTAATTAAATAATAAGCATCATAAGGCAATAAAATTCCAGACATATCCTTTATGCAAATTGAGTCAGCCCCTGCATTTTCAAAATCCTTTATTAATTTAATAAAATATTCTTTTGTATGTACCGGGCTTGTAGTATATGATATGGCACACTGGCAATGGGCGCCCTCGGATTTAATAATATCTATGGAACTTTTTATATTTCTTATATCATTAAGTGCATCGAATACTCTTACTATGTCAATTCCTTCATATATTGCATTTTTTAAAAATTTTTCGACAATATCATCAGAGTAATTTTTATATCCTAATAAGTTTTGTCCTCTCGTAAGCATTTGAAGCTTTGTGTTTTTGACATTTGCCCTGATTTTTCTCAGTCTTTCCCAAGGGTCTTCGTTTAAATATCTTAAACATGTGTCAAATGTTGCCCCTCCCCATACTTCCATGGAATAATATCCTGCATTGTCCATCTCTGAAAGAATAGGCAGTATTTCGTCTGTTGCAAGCCTTGTAGCTATTAATGATTGATGTCCGTCTCTTAGTGACGTTTCGGTAATTTTAAGCTTTGTCATTTTTACCTCCTCATAGCCTTGTTGTACAAAATTGTCAAAGCTATTTATTTTTAATGTAAAATGTACTTTTCCTTTAGAATATTTGCGAAATCTAAATAATAAGCATATATTGTTAAGTTCTATTTGTTGTTTGTATTATTGTTTTCCTTGATATGTTTTATATTCATATGATATAATATCATATGTGTTTTGTATTGTACAGGGTAATTTGAGATTAAAATAGTTTGAATATGGAATCATGTTATTTTCTTGTAAATTGCAAGGTTTTAAAGCCTTATATCTAAAAAATAATTGTTTCACGGCTAATACTTGTTACTCTTATAACACACATATACAATAACATGTAATTACTTAATTGTACATAATTAAAGTAATAGTTATTACGATAACACGTTTAATAGGAAAGGCGTTTTCTAAAAGTACTTAATATAATTAGGCGGTGTAAAATGGATCAGACAGATTTGAGAATTATCAGTATATTGCAGCAAGAAGGAAGAATTTCAATGAAAGAATTGGGAAAAGTTGTATCATTAAGCCCTCCTGCTGTTGCCGAAAGAGTTAAAAGACTTGAGGATGCGGGAATAATAGAGAAATATAAGGCTGTTATTAATAATGAAAAAGTAGGCAAGCCTATTTCTGTATTAATAAATGCATCTATAAAGCCTGAAAAACAAGAAAATTTTCTTCGGTTTGCAAATTCAGCAGATGAAATCGTAGAATGTCATCATGTTACAGGACCTCATAGCATGATTATGAAAGCATATTTAAGAGAAATGTCTCACCTGGAAGAATTAGTGGGAAAAATTCAATTTTTCGGCAATACAGAAACATTTATAATAATGTCAAGCCCCATAGACGGGAAAGAAATATAAAGCCATTGCCGCTAAGAGGAAGGTCCCCAACCTTCAAAAAAAGACATAGAATATTTACGAAAATATGATATAATAATTTCTCAAGGTAAAAAACCTTGCACTTATGATAAAAAACAAATTACATGGCAGAATAAAAATTGACTAAAGTAAAGTTAGAGGTGTAACAAATGTTAAGGATTCAGCAAATTAAGTTACCAATAGATCATACGGAGGAAGAGTTATTAATAAAGGCAGCAGAAGCATTAAAAGTAAAAAAGGAAGAAATAAAAGAAATTTCAATATTCAGAAAATCAATAGACGCACGAAAAAAGGATGATATTTTGTTTATATATGCATTAGATGTAGATACATACAAGGAGTTGAAAATTTCCAAAAGAAACACAAACGTTTCTCTCGTGGAGCCCTTTATATATGAAGCAAAAGCATCAGGAGAAAAACCGTTAATCAACAGGCCTGTAGTAGTAGGGAGCGGTCCTTCAGGACTTTTTTGTGCCTTGCTTTTGGCGGAAAAAGGCTATAAGCCCATTGTTCTTGAAAGGGGAAAAAAGGTTAAGGAAAGGGTCAAAGATATTGAAAAGTTCTGGAAGGACGGAAGCTTAAATGTTAATTCCAATATTCAGTTTGGAGAGGGAGGAGCCGGAACATTTTCTGACGGCAAGCTTAACACTTTAATAAAAGACCGCTCTAAAAGAGGCAAAAAAGTAATGGATGAATTTGTGGAAGCTGGTGCACCACAGGAAATAACATATATAAACAAGCCCCATATAGGAACGGATTTGCTTAGAAATGTTCTTGTTAATATAAGAAAAAAGATAATCAGCTTGGGAGGAACCTTCAGATTTGAAGAATGCTTAACAGATATAAAAATAAAGGATGGTGCAGTCCACCGCATTGTGACTGAAAGTGATATTATCGAAACAGATGTGTTGGTTCTTGCCATAGGACACAGTGCAAGAGATACATTTGAAATGCTGAACAACAAGCTTCAGCTTATTTCAAAGCCTTTTGCAATAGGTGTAAGAGTTGAACATCCTCAAAAAATGATCAGCGAAGCTCAGTATGGAGAAATGGCAGGGAATCCTCTTTTAGGTCCCGCTGACTATAAATTTGTACATAAAAGCAAAAATGGAAGAAGTGTTTATACATTTTGTATGTGTCCGGGAGGAGTTGTAACTGCATCCGCCTCTGAAGAAGGAGGAGTTGTTACAAATGGTATGAGTTTCCATGAAAGAGATTTGGAAAATGCAAATTCCGCTGTAGTTGTACAAATAAACCCCGAGGATTTCAATGGAGAAGAAAACCCCTTGGCCGGAATAGAATTTCAAAGAATGTGGGAAAGAAAAGCTTTTGAATTAGGGGGAGGAAATTATAAGGCTCCCGTACAGCTTTTTAAGGATTTTAAAGAAAAGAAAGTTTCTCAAGGCTTTGGAGAAATTTATCCCACCTACAGACCCGGCTCCGCATTTGCCAACTTGTGGGACTGCTTGCCCGATTATGTGTGTGAAAGCTTAATAGACGGTATAAGCGCCTTTGGGAAATTTTTAAACAATTACGACAGACCGGACACACTTCTTACGGCAGTTGAAACAAGAACTTCATCACCCTTGAGAATTACCCGTGATGATGATATGCAAAGCAATATAAAAGGAATTTACCCATGCGGCGAAGGGTCCGGCTATGCAGGAGGGATTATGTCTGCAGCTATAGACGGACTGAAGGTTGCTGAGCAAATTATTAAAGTATACAGACCTATATCAGAACAGGAATAAATTATGAAAATAGCTGTAATAGGCGGAGGTGCAGCAGGTTTAATGGCAGCTATAGCAGCAGCTAAAAATGGCACCCACGTAACTATTTATGAAAAACAAAACAGAGTTGGCAAGAAAATTTTAGCAACGGGCAATGGCAGGTGCAATTACACAAATATGA
>CAZTXR010000121.1:0-6106 GCA_964617605.1 uncultured Clostridia bacterium
GAAAACCCATCCTTGTATGTGTTAAGAAATACAAATATGCCTGCTGTATTGGTTGAAATGGGCTATCTGACTAATTATAATGATGCCATGATATTAAGGGATAATTTGTGGAATGTTGCTTATGGTATTTATTTAGGTATATTAAGCTATTTTGGATTTTTGCCGCTGCAATAAATAGATGTCAGTAGAAATGAATGAAAAGGAGATACTGTTAAAACCACCGGATCTTTGAAAACCGGTGGTTTTATATTATGTAATGTTTAAATACGATTATTTGGGGTATATAAATATCCATATTAAAATATAGCTGAACAGGAGCTAATATGCCAAAAACAGATTTTACGCCTTTGAAACATGGATTTCATTTCGGCAACAATTTCGTAAATAAAATAGTAAGTACAAGCTTTGGGAAAATAGAATCAAAAGGCAGATGCGGAGGTATGGCTTTTGCTTCTTTAGATTACTTTTTTTCGGGAATCTCTGTCCCAAGCCATGAAGACAAGGATTTTCCAAATGGTAAGCATCCTCCCGACGGCAGTCTTTTATCAGACTATATATATGAAAGAACCATTAACAGTTTATTTACATTGTATTCTTTTAAATTCTTTGACTGGACGGTTCAAAAGGACAATGAAAAAAGCATGAGAAAAAGTGTTGACTACAAAACTAAAATGGAGGAATTTCCAAAATTAAAAAAGTCCATTGACATGGGCAAACCCCTTATATTAGGCTTGATAGGGGCAAGAAAGGCAACAGATATTACTAAAAACCATCAGGTTGTTGCATATGGCTATGAATCTGATTCTGATAATATTAAGGTTTATATATATGACAGTAATTTTCCTGATAAAGAAATCACCTTGGAATCATCCTGCAAGGATTGCAAATTTATATCATCTGCCGGACAGGAATGGAGAGGTTTCTTTGTACAGGAATACCACGCTAAAAAGCCGAAATATATTGAATTGGAAACTAAGATTTCCAAGGAAGGAACATTGGAAAAATACTTGATTAAAAACATTGGCCATTTTCCTTCAAATGTGAAATATTTGGATATTCCTGAACAGATAAAAACAAATAAAAGCACGATACTTCCCGGTGAAACAATTGAACTTATAAGTTCGGTATAGTTCAGATAAAAATCAAGCTGTTTCTGATTTAATTTGCAGCTTCTTTTTTTGCCTATTTCACCAGACCCCATATCCATAAGAATTAAATCACAGACCTTAAAAGAGAGGGAAATGTGAACCTTGACTATCACTAAGGTTGACAAAGCTGATAATTAAGGTCTGTCTCCAAGAATACTTGCAATAATATCTCCCATTTCATTTGTAGAAACTATCCCTTCCCCAATCCGGGCAAGGTCCTTTGTTCTGTATCCCTTCGATAATGCTGTTTTAACGGCATTTTCTATACTTTCTGATTCCTTCTGCAAACCAAATGAATATTTCAGCATCATTGCCGCAGAAAGGATGGCAGCCATGGGATTAGCTATACCTTGACCTGCTATGTCGGGTGCTGAGCCGTGAATAGGTTCATACATACCGTAATCATCAGATAAGGCAGCAGATGGCAGCAATCCTATAGAACCTGTTATCATGCTTGCCTCATCGGAAAGAATATCTCCAAACATATTTTCTGTTGCTATTACATCAAATTGCTTTGGGTTTACTACTAACTGCATTGCTGCATTGTCCACATACATATGTTTCAATTCAACATGGGGGTAGGCTGCGGAAATTTCTTCAAATGTTCTTCGCCACAATCTTGATGTTTCCAAAACATTGGCCTTGTCCACACTAAGGAGCTTTTTGCTTCTTTTTTCTGCTGTTTGAAATGCTTTGTGAGCAATTCTCTCAATTTCATACTTGTGATATTCCATGGTATCCACAGCCTTGTCACCTTCGCTGTATTTTTTGCCGAAATATATGCCGCCTGTCAGTTCTCTTAATATCATAATATCTAAACCGCCTTCAATCAAATCAGGTCTTAAGGGGCAGGAGTGTTTTAATTCATCAAACATGACTGCCGGGCGGAGGTTTGCGTACAAACCCAGTTCTTTTCGAAGTTTAAGCAAGCCTTGCTCAGGCCTGTCCTTTCCCGGCAGATTGTCCCATTTAGGGCCTCCAACCGCACCAAAAAGCAAGGCTTGGGTATTTCTGCATATATCCAAAGTTTCATCCGGAAGGGCGGTACCTGCTGTATCTATTGCTATTCCTCCTGCCAGTGCTTCTGTATACTTAAATTTATGATTGTATTTTTCGCTGATTACATTTAATACTTTAATTGTTTCAGCAATTATTTCAGGCCCGATGCCGTCGCCCTTTATTACTGCTATTTTAAAATCCATTTGTCTCTCCTTATTCTTTTGATGTCATTCTGAGCCTAAGGTCAGAATGACAGGGGCATTATTTTAATTTATTTCTCACATATCCTATAAGTCCGCCTTGATTGATTAATTGCTGAATGAATTCAGGGAAGGGCTCTGCCTGGTATGTTTCATTTTTGCTTTTATTGATAATTTGGCCTGTATTAAAATCTACGGAAATTTCATCTCCCTCTGTAATTTTGTCGCATGCTTCATCACATTCAAGTATGGGAAGACCTATATTAAATGAATTTCTGTAGAATATACGGGCATAACTTTTAGCTATTACACAGGATATACCTGCAGCTTTTATAGCTATGGGCGCATGTTCGCGAGAAGAGCCGCAGCCAAAGTTTTTTAAAGCAACAATTATATCTCCCTCCTTGACACTGTCAATAAAGTTTTTGTCTATATCTTCCATGCAATGTTTTGCTAATTCTTTGGGCTCTCTTGTATTTAGGTATCTTGCGGGTATTATTACATCCGTGTCTATATCATTTCCATATTTGAAAACTTTTCCTTCTGCCTTCATCTTACTCCTCACTTTCAATATCATCAGGATTTGTTATTCTTCCGGTTATTGCTGATGCTGCTGCAACTGCCGGGCTTGCGAGGTATACTTCTGAGCCGGGATGCCCCATGCGCCCCACAAAGTTTCGGTTGGTAGTTGCAAGCGCCCTTTCACCTTCTGCCAATATTCCCATGTAACCGCCTAAACAGGGGCCGCAGGTGGGAGTGCTGATTATTGCTCCCGCATCAATGAATATTTCGGCCAAACCTTCAGTTATGCATTGCTTATAGATTTTCTGTGTTGCAGGAATAATAATTGTTCTAACATCAGGATGAACTTTTTTGTTTTTTAATATTTTTGCAGTTATTCTCATGTCTTCAATTCTGCCGTTTGTGCAGGAACCTATAATAACCTGATCAATTCTTATATTCTCCACATCATCTATAGACCTTGTATTTTCAGGCAAGTGGGGGAATGATACGGTAGGTTTTAATTCACTTAAATTTATGTCTATCACTTGGTCATAAAGAGCATCTTCATCAGCTTCGTAAATAATATATTTTTTATCAGAGTGTTCTTTCATATATTCGATTGTTTTTTCATCTGCCGGGAATATTCCGTTTTTCCCGCCTGCTTCAATTGCCATGTTCGAAATAGTAAATCTATCGTCCATGGACAATTCTTTTACTCCTTCTCCCGTAAACTCCATAGATTTATAAAGGGCTCCGTCAACCCCGATTTTCCCGATTATATGAAGGATAATATCCTTGCCGCTGACCCATTTGTTTAATTTTCCCTTCAAATTAAACTTTAAGGCAGAGGGAACCTTAAGCCACATTTGACCTGTTGCCATGGCAGCAGCCATATCGGTGCTGCCGACACCTGTTGAAAAAGCTCCTAATGCACCATAGGTACATGTGTGGGAGTCTGCGCCTATTACCGTTTCTCCTGCAACCACCAAGCCTTTTTCCGGCAAAAGAGCATGTTCTATACCCATTTGTCCCACATCAAAGAAGTTGGATATATTTTGTTCCCTGGAAAAAGTTCGCGATATTTTGCACTGCTCCGCTGATTTAATATCTTTGTTGGGAACAAAATGGTCTAAAACTATGACTATTTTATCCTTGTCATAAACTTCTTTTGCCCCCATTTTTTCAAATTCGTTAATTGCAACAGGAGCGGTAATGTCATTTCCTAATACTAAATCTAAATTTATTTCTATAAACTGCCCTGCCTTTACTTCTTTTAATCCTGCATGTGCTGCCAATATTTTTTGTGTCATTGTCATCCCCATTTTAAAAAACCCCCTTTGTTGAATAAATCATTTTATTAACTGCATTTATATATGCAATAATGCTGGACTCTATTATGTCGGTGCTTAAACCCCTTCCTGTATAAACCCTGTCCTTGTCCCTTAATTTAACCATGGCATCTCCGAGGGCATCTTCGCCTTCTGTTATTGAGTTTAATGAAAAGTCATCCAATTCCAAGTTTTTCCCTATAATTTTTTCTATTGCTTTAAAGGCTGCATATATAGGCCCTTCTCCGGTAGATACCTCTTCAATTATTTTATTGTCCTTCCTGATGGCTATCGTGGTAGTTGAAGTAATTGTATTTCCGCTGTTTACCACATACTTTTCAAGCTCATAAGTTTTAGGAATTTCGATTTTTTGCTTAGATATCAATGCTACAATATCCTTATCATAAACGCTTTTTTTCTTGTCTGCCAACTCTTTAAATTTAGCAAATGCTTCGTTTAATTCATCCTGATTTAAGTCATAACCTAATTTAATCAGTTTTTCATTAAAGGCATGTCGTCCTGAATGCTTGCCTAACACGAATTTATTCGTATCAAGACCGATTGACTCCGGTGTCATGATTTCATAGGTTTCTCTATTATTTAATACCCCATGCTGGTGGATTCCTGCTTCATGGGCAAAAGCATTGTCACCTACGATGGCCTTGTTTGGCTGAACCTTAACCCCTGTAATCCGTGACAGGAGATTGCTGCTTCTCACTATTTGTTTTGTGTCTATTTTGGTAGCAGCATTTATAATATCCTTTCTTACTTTTAAAGCCATGACAATTTCTTCTAAGGCTGCATTTCCTGCTCTTTCACCTATGCCATTCACGGTACATTCAATTTGTGTTGCTCCTGCTTTAATTGCTGCAATTGAGTTTGCCACTCCAAGGCCAAGGTCATTGTGGCAGTGGACAGATATATCAACAGTTTTTAGGGTAGGGCATCTTTTTATTATTTCAGTAATGAAATTATAATATTCATCAGGTGTTGTGTATCCGACAGTATCCGGTATGTTTATGGTTGTGGCTCCTGCCTTAATTGCAGTATCGAAGACCCGGGCAAGGAAGGCAACTTCGCTTCTTGTAGCATCTTCTGCCGAAAATTCTATATCATGACATTTTGATTTAGCGTAGGCAACCATTTCTCTTATTGTTTGCACCACCTCTTCTTCCGTCATCTTCAACTTAAATTCCATATGAATGGGAGAGGTTGCCAAAAACACGTGAATTCTTGGGTGCGAAGCATATTTTAAACTTTCCCATGCCTTGTCTATATCATCTGTGTGTGCTCTTGCCAAGCTTGCAATTGTGCAGTCCTTTATACTTTTGGATATTTCCTGTATTGAGTGCAAGTCTCCCGGTGATGCTGCCGCAAAACCAGCCTCAATAATGTCTACATTCATTCTTTCTAATTGCTGTGCCATTTCAATTTTTTCTTTTAAATTCATACTGCATCCCGGTGATTGTTCACCATCTCTTAACGTAGTGTCAAAAATCTTGATAATCTTTTCCATCTTCTCCTCCAAGTTATATTTAATGAATTGCTAAATTACGCAGGGAAATTCACCAATTTATTTGCTCCTTGAGTCGCATAAATTGGGAATTTTGTGCGTTTGACCTACCAACCATTTATTAGAAGTATGGGGACACACCTCCCTTTTTAGGGACAGTCTTTGTCTGTAGGAGGAATGTCCCCAAATTAGGTTCTGAGAAATGGGGTTAGGTCATAAAAAAAATCCGCCCATGAAGCATAAGCCTCAGGGACGGATATATTTCCGCGGTACCACCCAAATTGTCTTTTAATATTTTTATATATAAAAAAAGACCTCTCAATTCAGATTCTAACAAATCCTAGCCTGTAACGGGGCACCGTATTTTCCTACTTAATTCAGAAAATCAGCTCAGGAGCGAGTGTGTTTTCATGA
>CAZTXR010000122.1:0-6047 GCA_964617605.1 uncultured Clostridia bacterium
CAAAGGGTAAAAATAGATATTAAAATAAATCGACAGGAAAAAGAACAAAAACAACAATTTCCTAAAGCCGGAAAAAGAAAAACATAAAAAATGCGACTAAAACATAAAGAAACAGGTAAAACCCTTGAAATACCAACAAGTTTGGTATATAATTAGTTATCCAAAACAAATCTAACAAGGAGTTTTACCTATGAGAATTTTACCACAGTTTACGATGTTTGACTATACCCAAAATGAAGAAATTTTAGGTGATTTGGAAAGATTAGAAAGAGTATTGAAAAATATACCGGACGGAAAACTAATAAATAAGCTAAATAACATACGTGATAAAGGCAGAAATGATTGGTCAATAGTGAGCATGTGGAATGCATTAATAGCTGGAATAGTTTTTCAACATCCAAAAGATTCAGAACTATTAAGAGAATTAAATCGAAACAGTCAACTAAGAGATATATGCGGATTTAGCCCAAAAACCAGAAAAACATCAAATGGAACCTATAAAATAGATGTAGCACCATCTCCAAGTGCATACAGCAGATTTATAAAAAATCTAAAAGATTATTGCTTTGAAGAGTTAAAAGAGGTTTTTGAAAATTTAGTAAAATACATGTATGAAAATCTTGATGATTTTGGTGAATATTTAGCATTAGACGGAAAAGCGGTACAGTCATATGCAACAAATTACAGCAAAGAAACAAAAGAAGATGGAAGAAGAGATACAGACGCAGATTGGGGAATAAAAAAATACACAACATCAGTAAATGCTAAAGGAGAAATAGTAACAAACAAGGTAAAATGGTTTGGATACAGAGTACATTTGGTAGTAGATGCAAAGTATGAACTTCCGATATCATTTAAAGTAACGCCTGCATCTAACAGCGAAAAAAATGAAGCAAAAGAAATTTTAAAAAAGATGCATGAAGAACAGCTTAAAAGATGTAAATATCTAATGGCGGACAAAGGGTATGATGATACAAAGATAATAGAATATTTAAAGGAAAAGGACATAGCAGCAATAATAGATATCTGTAATAAGTGGAAAAACGGAGAAAAAACAAAACAATACAAAGATACAGATATTGTATATACATATGACGGTAAGGTTTATTATATAAAGGTTTTAAGTGGTAATTTTGATGGAGCAGAGGATGTGGAATAAAATTCATGTGGAAAAGGTAAGTGAACGAACTAAATATATAAGTCTCAACTTAGATGGGGACTAAGATTAGTTATACATGGGATAATTTAAAAAATTTAAAACAAAACTTGGATTCTCATTTATCATATAACAACTGGAACTTCATATTTTATGTCTCATCCAGATATCGTCAAGATAATCAAAACATGAACTTTAAAGCTTCGTTCATGTTTAGCAACAATATTGTTGTCGTAGCGTCTTAACAAATCAGAAAACGGCAGGTGATTAGTCACCTGCCGACATTCATATCAATTATCTTGATGTTTTGATTCTGTTTATCCAAAGCATATTCTATAGTTTCAAACCAACAATTTATATCATAACAACTATACCTGAAACTAATAAAACAATATAAGTAATAGTCATAAATACTTTCTGACTAAAGCGTTTCTGCATATATTCACCGATAAAAATTGCAAGGAAAAATGGAACAATACATACCACTATCAATAGAAACATTTCATTCGTGAATACCCTATCAATCAAATACTTTATAATCATATAAGCATTAAGAACAGCCCATACAGCAGACATTGTGGCTCGAAACTCCTTTTTTTCTTTTAGTACATCTGCTGCATATATAACCAACAGTGCACTTCCAGATAAGAACATGCCATGTATGATTCCAGATAACAGCAAAACAATGTATGATACTACCGGTGATAAAGTTACGGTTTTATTGAACACTAAGCTTTGAAGTGCAACCAATATAATAAACACACCATATACTTTTAGTAGGACATTCAGTGGTGCTAATTCATAAATTTTCATGCCAATAATCACACCAATAAGCATGAATATAACGATTTTAGCAAGTATTTTCCACTGGATATTTTTCCACTCCCGAAAAGTCACGAAAACGGCGTTGATCCATGAAAAAAAACCAAGAACAATTCTCGCCGTCAAAGCATCAATTATCCTAAGGGCAAAAGGCATTGACAGTGCTGTACCAGCAAATCCTGTTACAGTCTTAAGAATACTAGTAACAAATAACACTATAACAAAAAGCACTTTCTGTATCATATTAACTCATCTCTTTTTTAGTATTTGAAATATGTATCTTTTTTAGCTATTGTAAAGATTTCTGCTTTACTGAGACTTTCTTTTGTTGGTTCCTGCCCGATTCCTGGTAAATTCGGCACCTTATATTTTCCGTCCACAGGTTGATAATCATAAATACAACTTTCTCTATTTGATGGATATAGTGCTCGTGCGTTATGTTCATGAATCAAAAAGTTCGGAATTGCCGCTTCAATTTGCAGAGCCGCTGCTTTGGAAATTGGGCTGCCACATACATGAATCTGAACACTTGTATCATAAGTCCATGCCATATCACAGATCTTTTTCGCCTCGGAAAGACCACCGCACAAACACAAATCAGGCTGTACTACGTCCAGTAGCCGTTTTTCAAAGAAAGCCCGATAACCATGTCTGGTATAAATACGCTCACCAGACGCTAATGGGATGCTAGTCTTTTTCTTTATTTCGGTGTAGTTCTCAACATTCAATGGATGTGCCGGTTCCTCATAATAAAAAATACGAAATGGTTCCAAAAGTTGTGCTAGCTGGATTGCAGATACGGTATCCGTATTGGAGTGTAATTCGATAATAATATCCAAGTTTTCTCCGCCAGACTCTCGAATTGCCGCTACCCTGTCATATGCAGCTTTAAGCACATGATTTTCCAAAGGACCACGAATGTTCCACGTTCTTCCGGATGCATCCGGAACAATAACCGGGTCGACTTTAACACAGTCATAGCCTTCTTCTATCACTCGTCTTGTAACATCAGCGTATTCTTCCGGCTCTGTAAGACTTTGTTTTTCCAAACTTGTTCCCCAGTTGAACTGAATTTGACTTGCATAGGTTCGAAGATCATCATTCGTCTTTCCTCCGAGCAATTGATATACTGGTACTTTTAACATTTTTCCCTTAATATCGAATAGTGCGATATCAATGGCACTCATAGCTGCGGAGATAACTGTTCCACCTCCAAGACCCCAGAATGTCTTACGGAACAATGTCTCCCAAATCTGCTCGATATTCATAGGATCCATGTCCAAAATTTGTTCTGCAAAATCTTGGATAATACCAAGTCCAGCTCTCCACCCTTTGCCAAACGCAAGCCCAGCCTCTCCCCATCCGCTAATCCCTTCATCCGTATTAATCCGAACTAATATGGGGCACCATGTCCCTCTTGTTGTAGCCCCTGTATTACCACTGGGTAATATTAATGCATCTACACTAGTTATTTTCATATGCTCATACCTCACTTTGCGATCTTTCGAGTTTTAGTGTTTTGTCAACCTTTACCCTTCCACTATTAAACCTCACAACTGCATAAATTCCACAGAATATAATAAACACCAGATTTATACCCAGAATTTTCAGCGGCAGCCCTTTTGCACCAATGTAAACCATGTAGAGATTTGAGGCAAAGGATATAGACATTATCAGATAGAATAAACCATCCGGCATATGCAGAAATGACCTTCTCCATTCCTCAGGCATCTTCTTAGGAAGACGGACAATGGCAAATGCTGCAACTGCTCGGGATAAGTAACCAATTAAAGCCAGGTTGTTGGAAATAGTCTTAATACTCAATCCCGTAATAATGGGGATAATCCCCACTAAATATATTAACATCATAATGATATAAGGAACATTTTTACTGTTTACCAGCCCAATTTTTGCTGGGAACCATCCATCCAGTGTTGCTTTCAACAACGGGGTAGAGCGGGAACCGAATTGTGCATTCATAGTTGTCAGAAGAGCCATGACTGGGCCGCCAATTATGAACAAGGGGAAAAATGCTCCAAAGATTTTCTTGGCTGCCAGAGTAAGTGGCTTTCCTGCTACCTCTTCAATCGGCAACACACCAGTGTTTGCAATTGCGACAGAAACATATACAATAAAGATAATTGCTGTTGTAACCAAAATTGCAATTGGCACATCCCTGGTTGGATTTTCAGCATCTTTTCCAAAGTTCATTACCATATATTGTCCATAGGTAGAAAATGCATAAACCGAAATAGCAGCTGCAAAGCCTTTGTAGCCGTCCATAAAAAAACCAGGTGCCGATATTTGAAATACTGCTCCATCTACTTGTGTCATACCATAGAGACCAAAAGCCAGAAGACTTATAATTAAAATTGCCGTTAGTGGCTTCTGAACACTTGCCATTACATCTACACCAGCCAGGTTTAGTAAAAAGAAAAAAGTCAAAGACAATAAACCTACAAGCGTACCATTTAAATATGGGAAAATTGATGTAACATATGCAGCCAACGAAATCCCCATTACGGAAAGACTGAGACATTGAGCAATGTAACTTATGGCATAAAATCCAGCTGCTTTTTCATTCAGCATGTTAGCAACAATCGTATATTCTCCACCTTTCAGCATAATAGTACTGCTTATAAGGATAAATGGAACAATGCTCAAAAACCCTACCACAATAGCTGCCCCATACGCCAGCCATGCAGACATTCCAGTACAGGTAATAGCTACACCAATCATAGAAACAACTCCTGCACCAATTACCTGACCGCTTGATATAGCGATCAAATCAATACATTTTAACTTCTTTGTTTTAGTCATAAATTTCTCCTCCTTTGTAATAATGCTTTTGTAAGGTTTTACCATGCGCATGGTCATCAAAAACATATGCTTTGCATATCTTCTGCTCATATGTTATACTTATTTCAAAATATAAGATATTACTTTCTTTTTTTATACATGTTAACTTTAAGACTAACATTCTATGTAGGGCAAGGAGACTTTATGGAATTACTGCAGTTGAGATACTTTATTGAGCTAGCAAATAGAGAGAATCTTACGAAAACAGCGGAAAAGCTTATTATATCTCCGCCATCCTTAAGCAGTACAATTCGGAAGCTAGAAAAAGAAATTGGCGTGCCGTTATTTGATCGAACACACTACACAATACGTTTAAATAATAATGGCCGGATTTTCTATCATTATATCAAGATTGCGCTAAATGCAATTGATTATGGGACAATTTCCCTTTCCTCCCAAAGAAAAGAGACCCTTAAACTATCGTTAACTAACTTCCCAATATGGTCAGAACTTATTTATGAATTTGAAAATCAGCACCCAGACATAAAGGTTGAATATTCTATGATTTCACTGGCTGAAATCAACGATCAATCAAAACCTTTTTTATGGGACTTCTTTCTCGGCGTTATCGAAGATGTGGATGACTGCCTGTTTGAATCTCGAAAATCATATTCGCCGGAAAAGCCAGTGGTACTTATGTCTGTTCATCATCCACTTGCAAAACGTGCCCAGATACGATTGGAGGAACTAAAAAATGATGATTTTATTTCTACCAAAATGGTAAATGCTTCAGCCCATAAATATATGGAATCTTTATGCAAGATTGCAGGCTTTGAGCCAAAAATAACCTATTATGCAGATTATCTTATGCGCAATAAACTGTTAGAACAAAACCGTGGAGTAAATATTGCTACAATGGTCGGCTGGAACAAAACAACTATTCAATGTGATGCAATTACTGTCGTTCCAATTTCTTATCCGTCCATTACGCGTACACAATCTGTCAGTTGGCGTAAGGATAGACTGCTTTCTGCATTAGATATTGAGTTCATAGAATTTGCAACATCATATTATATGAGTCATCCGCTTACAGGTTCAGACAAAATACAAGAAATCACTACATTGGATTAAATCGCTTTATCTGTAATATCTAATAGAACCTGGGATTAAAAACAAGAAAAAAATAACAAAAGGCGATTGATATATATGAGAATTATTATTTCACCTGCAAAGAAAATGAAGACAGATACAGATTTTCCGGTTGATATAA
>CAZTXR010000123.1:0-5935 GCA_964617605.1 uncultured Clostridia bacterium
ATGTATGCCAGAAAACATCCTTGCCTTCCTTGTCTTCAAATTTAAGAAATTTAATGTTACCATCTTCATTCAATGTGTTTTGAAGACCGATTGTTTGACCCTTGTAAACAGCCCCCACCACATTTCTGGCAAGACCTTCACTGATACTTTTTGCTACATCTGATGCTTTGACTCCTTCTTCATATTCCCTGACACTATTGTCGGG
Organism: uncultured Clostridia bacterium; assembly: GCA_964617605.1. Classification (GTDB taxonomy): domain Bacteria; phylum Bacillota; class Clostridia; order Tissierellales; family Sedimentibacteraceae; genus Sedimentibacter. The sequence goes on from CAZTXR010000123.1 coordinate 206, forward strand.
AAGCGTAATCTTAATCATTAATTTTTCCTCCTTTTTACGGGGACATTCCTCTAAAGCATATCCCAAAGACTATCAATACTTTAGAGGTGTGTCGACCTTCCTTTTAAATCGCAGTCTCATTCACCAATTTTTCTACTCCTTACGTCGTAAAAATTGGGAACTCGTTGCGGTTGACCTACCGTCATTTTTTTGAAAAAACACTCAAAAAAATGGGGTTAGGGCATACAAAAATCTCGTCACTTAAACATATGTTTAAGGACGAGATATCGTGGTTCCACCTTAGTTGCTTCTCAAAGGATTTAAGGCATCCATACCAAGACATTACGCCGTTTTAGACTTTCTGTCTTAACTCCGGATTAGTTTTCAAACAGTCATACATAGGAACTTCCACCAATATTCCCTCTCTGTTAAGCTGTGTCTGTTTTACTCGATCCTTCACAGTTCATTTTGACCTATTATATTACCGGCGTTTTCTTTTGTCAACATTAATCTATAATTTTTTCTTGACACATTAATCTATAATTTTTTCTTGGCACCTTAATTATACCTTAATTATACCACTGATTATACTAAGCTCTTTAAGGTCCCTACCCGAAAAAGGTAGGGTATTTTTTAGCAAACTACCCGATTTGGGTGTTTTTTTTTGCTTGTGCTTTTGCTATGCTATTTTTGACGGATATTATATCTCTTGTTATCGGCGGCGGGGCATCAATGCCAACATCAGGAACCTGTCCGCTGATGTACAAATACCTGATACTGAAATAAAGCAAATAATTTTTGAAACGGAGGTTTAATCAATGAGTAATTTTTGTAACCGCTCACCCGGTCAGTACAACAAGAAAAAGTTTTTAATAATTTTGTGCGGCGTCCTTGCTGCAATTTTGCTTGCCGGGACATGGTTTTTTACCAAAAATAGCTCCAAAATAGAGATAGTCGGTTGCTATCCCGAATCAGGAAGTCGGGGCGAATTTGTTTTGATAGAGCTCAACCGGACCATAGACGAAACCGAGCTGGAGGTATTTTATGGTTCAGAGATGATTCAGGGTTCCAGGCTCACCGATACTGTCATAGCAGTGAATGTTCCTCTTAAGGCCCACTCCGATGATTTTATAATCAGATACAAGGGCAAGGAGGCCAAAGCTCCCTTTAGCGTGATACAGGAGGAATGGGTGGAATTAACCAGAGAAACGGCGAACCCGTCCCCCGATATGCAAAGCATATACTGTGGGGACGATATTGTGATTACCCTTCCGGAAAATTTTCTGCAGGAGGCGAAAACCGTTACTGTTTCCAGAATAGACAACCCTGCGGTTTTAAGAGAAACGCCATATGGGATGCCCACGGTATACGATATCTCCATAGAAGGTATGGAGCAATTACCCCAGAACATTGAAATAGCCATGAAATATGACCCAAGCCGGTTTGAGGACGGAAAGTCAGTTGCGGATTATCTGGAACCCCGGCGATGGGATGAACAGCATAAAATTTGGGTAGATCTGTATTATCGGGTGGATGAGGACACGCATACCGTGTATTTTCTCACCGACCACCTGTCTCTTTTCTCTAATTTCCTCACAGGTTTCACATGGACAGGGCTTGCCAAAACAGCGGCAATCGTGGGAGGAACCGCCTACGCCCTTGAATGGCTGGCCAATGACGTGTATATATCCCCCGAGAACAATTTCCGCATCCTCTATTCACAAAAAGGAATCGATAAAATTTTTCCTGAAGATGACTGGATCAAGGCCATGGCCGGCGGCTCTTTGACCCGAATTTCCCGGCATTCTGCACGGGCACCCATGATGCTGCATACCGTGGGCAGCGTATTGGAGGACTCTCTGAAAGCCTATCTTGATGCCGGGTTTGAAGACCCCACCAGAAACAGGTTTGCTTCAAGTATATACACTCGGCGGGTGAAGGTGAAAATCGATTCCTACTGGAATTTTTACGGCTCAGGCGAGTTCAGCTATAACGCCTTCTGGGATCAGATCAATATTCCCACCGAGATTGTCAAAATTGAGGTTTTTAATCCGGCCAAGGATAATCCCTCGGCTTACAAAAAAGCAGAGGCTTATTTGACACAAGTTCTGGCACATGAGCTCTTTCATGCCATACAGCTGCCCTATTACGGTTCTTATACCGATTTTAGGAAGGGCAGACACCTCTGGTGGATGGAGGCGTCCGCCGAATATGCCGCCAACGACATAGCCTGGAAAAGAACAGGAAGGGTCCTTAACGAAAGGATCGGCAATAAATTTTTTGAGTACCCGCTGAATTCAACAGGGAAAAAGGCTGCTACTTACAGTTCGGGGTCAGCACTTGATTATGAATATTTGTCCGCCGTCTTTATCCGGTATCTGACCCAGCAAGCAGGATATGACTTCAAGGAGCTGGTTAAATTTGTAGCGGCAACAGGATGGAATATTGAGCCGGTAAGTGCCGTTGGAGAGTTTGCCAGGACAAAATCCGGAGTTAGTTTTCCATTATTATATCGGGATTTCCTGATCTGGATGCTGGAAGAAGGGAATCTAACCCTGGCTGATTGCGATAACCCAAACAATGGAGATACGGTAGCAGAAAAAAGCCAAACGGTGTCCATATCGGGGAGTAAGGTAAAGGTCATCCTTGAAAAGCAGGAATCCCATTATGGCGAGGTAGCCATATTCAAATCACCGGAAATTGCAGGCGGCTCTCAGCCTCAACTTGAATATATTAATACGATAAAGGAGTCCGGCATAGGCCTTGATATGGAGGTTAATGCGGGAGATATCCTGTACTTTATCGCAACCAACGGTGATGCCGCAGAAAGGGACGTGACGGTTCGAATAAAACTCAAGAAAGCGGAAAGCAAGGTCGCTGATATATTGACTGAAAATTCTTTTGTTGTAGATAAATACGGCGCTGCAAAAATTTGGGCAGTAAAGTTTGAGGTCGGTCACTGGACTATAGACCCTGACAAAGTGGAGGAAGGCCGGTTCAACAAGGAATATATCTTTAATGTTAAAGGAGAAAAACTATCCAGGGAAGTCAAGGAGGTACGGCTTGAATATGATTTCGGTGATGGTGGAAAAAACGCCAGAGGATCAGCTATAGGGACAGTCAGCTCCGGTGGGACGGTAGAAATCGATCTTAAATATACCTATGAAATACCGGATAAACTGAAAAGCGAGGAGGAAATCCTCTACCCTGTCACCGTAAAGATCATGAACGGGAGCAGTTTACTGGGCAGCGTTACAGCCACTGTAGAGGTAAAACCCGTAATTGTATCCATCTTGCCCCCCAGGATCATGACCTATGAACTGGCGGAAGGAGCCAGGGAAGCGGAACATACCTTCGAAGCCGCCGTTAGACCGGAGGGCAGCTATATCTTTGAGTGGGATTTTGGAGACGGTTCGCTTACGCAAAGCACACAGGGCAGCAGTTCGACCATATCCCACATCTACACCGAAATCGGTACCTGGCACCCCAGGGTGACCCTATATTCCGACAAGGGAGTAAAGTTGGCCCAAGACAGTGCAACCATCATTCTTGAATATGGCGAAGACGCCTGGCCCTCAGAGACACCTGCAGCATCTCCCGAAAATTCCGATGATCACAAGGCCTTCGCCTGGATGCTGGTGGAAACGCTGGACTTTGAACACACCGAAGCATGGGAACGAGCCGATGCCCATGAGGCTTACGCAGTCAGCCACAGCTATGCCCCCGGCAGCTACAGTGCCAGCACGACCTATGAAGGACCCGATTACTACAAGGAAGGGTTAAAAGGCACCTTGGCCGTGCAGGCGACATTCTCCGGCATCCCGGAGGTTATTTACCCGGATGAGCCTGTTTCTATCAACCTTTCATTCAATGCGACAACAAACGATGTGGTGAAGTTGGCTTTTGCTGCCGCCGCTGGCGCGGATTTTGACGAGTGGAATGTGGAGCCGGGCAGCGCGACACGCGGGAGGATTCTTTTTGTCAATGCGGACAAAGAAGACCGCTTTACCATTCAATCGCTAGGTGGCCCTCAATCGCACAATGAGACCCTGACGGCAACTCTTGGCGCTGGACAAGAAGGCGGCCGCATGGCATTGCGTACCCACATTTTCCAGGGTGCTTCCATGGGTACGAATTATGTCTATGAATGGAAGCAGATCGACTAACTCACCATAAAAGGTAAACACTCCGGAAACATTGTGTAATTTAAAAGGCACCTTATGTCTTTTTATAAAAGACATAAGGTGCCTTTTTTATTTAGGATATTAATATCCCTATAAATTATTTTCGCTTCTTTCTCCCAGAAAAAGGTTTATCATCTGATACTTTTTGTCTTGTAAGCCTTGATTTTTTTTCTTTAGACAATTCAATAACAACATCCATCCCTTTTATCTGTGAACCGCTCATTTTGTCAAGAATACGGTGTTTATGCTCTTTTGCTGCAGTAAAGAAAGAAAAATTATCAAGAATTTCTATTTCACCTATATCATAACCGGGAATATCACATTCGCCCGCCACTGCTCCTAAAATATCACCGGGGCGTATTCCCTGCTTTTTCCCCAAATTAATGTGAAATCTTTCAGTATCTTTTAGCTTTCCTTCAGCTCTTGAAGATTTTTTTCTTTCCGGGATTATATCATTTAAATCTCTTTCTTCAGATAAATCAAACTTAACAAGCTTCTTAATCATGGCAGCTATTATAGTTTCGGCATCATGACCCTTTTCCATAAGCTTGCCTGCCAATTCCCTGTTTTCACCTAAATCCCCGCTTTCAATTACACTCACTATGCCCCTAATAAATTTATCCTGCTTAACTTCATTAACTTTATCTACAGTTGGGATGGTTCTTTTCCTGATTGCCTTTTTTGTATACTTTTCAATATTTTCAATTTTCTTCATCTCTTTTGCACTTGCTAAGGTAAAAGATGCTCCTTCTTTTCCGGCTCTGCCTGTTCTTCCTATACGATGAACATAATAATCTTCTTTTGCAGGAACCTCATAATTTATGACAACTTCAACTTCCTTAATATCAAGTCCCCTAGCAGCTACATCGGTTGCAATAAGAATTTCTATCAAACCATTGTTAAATTTGTTTAATGTATCAAGTCTTTGTGATTGCTTAATATCACCGTGTATCTTATCGCAGTTGTATCCCTTCTCAATAAGCTGGTCATACAATTCATCCACTGCTCTTTTGGTATTGCAAAATACCAAGGCAAGTTTAGGAGTATAGGTATCGATTAACCTTGCCAACGCTTCAACCTTATCTGAGTGCTTCACAAGAAAATAGCTTTGCTTTACTTCTTTAGCTGTTATTCCTTCTCTTAAAGTTTTTACCGAAACAGGATTATTTAAAAATTTCTTTATCATCTTTTTCATGTCATCAGGAATTGTTGCAGAAAATAACAAGGTCTGCACAGGGTGATCAATTTTGCTTAATATAAGCTCAATATCTTCCCTAAAGCCCATTTTCAGCATTTCATCGGCTTCGTCCAATACAGTAATTTTAATTTCGCTCAATTTTATAACATGTCTGTCGATTAAATCTATAATCCTGCCGGGAGTACCTACTATAACCTGTGCCCCGCCCCTCAGCTTATTTATTTGTTCTTTTATGTCCGCACCGCCATAAACCGTTACAGTCTTAATGCCTTCCATGTATTTGGCGATTTTTCTTGTTTCATTGGCTACCTGTACGGCTAACTCTCTTGTTGGCAGCAATACTAATGCCTGAGGTATTCTTATTTCCTT
>CAZTXR010000124.1:0-4312 GCA_964617605.1 uncultured Clostridia bacterium
CCCGTCGAAACCATTTACGCCCCCTAAATAAAGGGGTCAGTTAATGATTACCTCTGATATAATCATAGTTGATTATCCTTAAATAAAACTTAATAATATTATATACTTAATACCTTTATATATTCTAACACAATTTTTAAATTAATGCAAAATCTATTTCAGCCTTTCCAATATTGACATTTGTCACCTTTATTTTAACTGAATCCCCTATTTTAAATATTTTATTGCTGCCTTGACCAAATAACTCCTTTTTCTCGTTATCATAAACATAGTAATCATCGACCATATTTGAAATATGCACAAGCCCTTCAACAGTATTTTCAAGTTCAACGAAAATTCCAAAGCTTGTTACCCCTGAGACAACACCCTCGTATTCTTCGTTTATTTTATCAGACATATATTCGGCTATTTTGATTTTATCTGTATCTCTTTCCACTTCATCAGCAATTCTTTCCATTTTGGAAGAATGCTCAGCTACCATAGCAGTGCGCTCAAAAAGCTTATTTAAATCCGATTCCGAATATTTCCCCTTTAATTGTCCCTTTATAATTCTATGAATTTGCAAATCAGGATACCTTCTTATGGGTGATGTAAAATGGCAGTAGTATTTAGCTGCAAGGCCGAAATGCCCTGATGCGTCCGGCGAATAAATTGCTTTTTTCAAGGACCTTAACATCATATTATTTATTAAGGATTCTTCTTTTGTGTTTTTAATCTTAATTAAAAGCTGCTGTAATTCTCTTGGGTGTATTCCATTACCTTTTAATGTATAACCTAAGTTATGTATGAATTTACTGAATTCATACATTTTTTCTTCATCCGGGTCCTCATGAATTCTGTAAACAAAGGGCATGTTGAGCCAATAGTAGTGTTCAGCAACTGTTTCATTGCACACAAGCATAAATTCCTCTATTATTTTATTGGAGATTTTTCTTTCATACTTTGTTACATCAATTGCCTTGCCTGTATCATCTGTAATTATTTTTGTTTCAGGAAATTCAAAATCAATGGCTCCCCTTAAATCTCTTTTTTTTCTTAATAATAGACTTAATTCTTCCATGGTTTTGAGCATGGGCACTATTTCTTTATATTTCTCTGTCAGTTTTTCATCGCTGTTTTCAAGAATTTCAGTGACATCATCATAAGTCATTCTGTACCTGTTGTTTAGCAGGCTTTCAAATATTGTATAATCAATTACCTTACCTTCATTATTTATTATCATTTCAACAGAAAGGGTAAGCTTATCCTCCCCGGGATTTAAACTGCAAACTCCGTTTGAAAGCTCTTTTGGAAGCATTGGAATAACACGGTCTGGTATATATATGCTGGTTGCTCTTTTCAATGCTTCCTTATCTAATTTTCTGTCTTCTTTTACATAATGGGTTACATCTGCGATATGAACACCTAATTTATATTGATTGGCACTGATTTTTTCGGCATAAACTGCATCATCTAAATCCTTTGCATCACTTCCGTCAATTGTTATTATTGGCAGGTCTCTTAAATCTTTTCTGCCTTTCAGTTCTAATTCATGTATTCCTGCTTCAGATACCCTTTTTGCTTCTTTAATTACGTCTTCAGGAAATATCTGTCTGACCTTCTTAGCTAACAAAACTGCTTCTATATGGGTCTTGGTATCATCTATATCACCTATTACCTCAACAATTTTGCCTTCGGGATTTTTTCTTTGGTCTGGCCATTCTGTAATTTTTACTGAAACCTTATTATTAGCTTCTGCATTATTAAATTCTTCTCTTGGCACAAATATATCAAAGGCTATTCTTTTATCATCAGGTACAACAAAGCCAAAATGTCTGCTTTTTTGAAATGTTCCGATAACAAATTGATTAGCTCTTTCGATTATCCTTATTACCTTTCCTTCAGGGCTTTTAACATCTTCCAAGACCTTCATAGGCCTTACTATCACCCTGTCTCCGTGCATGGCACCATTCATATCAACAGGAGAAATAAAAATATCTTTTAAATTTTTATCATCAGGACGTAAAAATGCATATCCTTTTTGATGCCCCTCCAAGGTTCCTCTTATAAGATTCATCTTTTCCGGAAGGCCATATCTTTGGGATCTGGTAAATATTATTTTCCCTTCATCTTCAAGTTCATTAAGAGCCATTAAAAGTTCTTTTTTCATTTTTCCTTCAATTTCAAATACTTGGAGAAGCTCTTGAAATGTTAATGGTTTGTATGCTTCTCCTTTCATAAATTCCAATATTTTTTCTTTAAAGTTCATGTATTTCTCCTGTCTATAAGATGAGACTCTGCAGTCTCATTCACCAATTTATCAGCTTCTTATGTCGCATAAATCGGAAATTCGTTACGAATGACTAATAAGTACCTATGATTTCTTTCCGCCACCCATTTTATTAAGCAAATCAATGTCATAGGAAACAAGGTTCTCCTTTTTTTGGTTATGCTGTTTTTCCGCAAGTTCTATAATTTTTGTTATTAATTGTTTAAATGAAATACCCTTTCCTTCCCACAGATAAAAGGAAATGGAGCCCGGTATTGTATTAATTTCATTTACAAATATATTCTTGCCATCATAGAGAAAATCTATTCTTGCATTTCCGCAGCCATCAACTGCTTTAAATGACTCTTTAGCATAGCATTCAATTTGGTTCTTAAGAGATTCATCTATATCAGCAGGTATACGGCGTTTAGATTCTTTAGCATCCTTCTTTTTGTTCACATATTTATCTTCGTAAGTTAAAAACTCCTTCCATCCAACCGGTTCTTCACAAAGAGAAGTTTCTAAATCATTTTCATAGCCTATTACAGCACAGTTTATTTCTCTGACATTTTCAACACACTTTTCCAAAATTACTTTTCTGTCGTAAGAGGCTGCAACTTCAATGGCAAACAGCAATTCATCCAAATTGTTAGCCTTGTTGATTCCTACGCTCGAGCCCAAATTAGCAGGCTTAACAATCAATGGGTATCCTATCTTTTCAGCTTTCTCTATTATATCCTGTTTTTTCTCATCAAATTCGCTTCTGTAAAACCATATATATTCTACAATTGGCAGCTTGCTGCTTTTAAAGACTTTTTTCATAATTACCTTATCCATTCCAAGAGCAGAACTTAAAACTGAACCAAATGCAAAAGGTACATTATTCATTTGGAAAATTCCCTGTAGAGCGCCATCTTCAACATTTGTCCCATGTACTGCCGGAAAGATCAGGTCAACTTCATATGTGCCGTATTTTTTACCGAAAAATCCTGCTTTTAATTCAGGGTGTGGATATAGTATTAATTTCTCATTTTTAAATCCGGCTAGTACTTCATATGCATCTTCAAATTTTTTGATTTTAAAATTGTTTATATCGTGGAGACTGTCGCCTATTAACCATTTGCCATCTTTTTGAATATAAATTATCTTAGGTTCATAAAGATTCTTGTCTATGTTTTCAAAAACCTGCATGCCCGTAATTATTGAAACCTCATGTTCTACGGTCTTCCCGCCTATAATAATACCTATAGATTTTTTCATGACTTCCTCCATAACAATTTATTTTTCGTCGTATGTGTCCGGCAAATCATTTTCAAAAAGAACCACATCATTAATCTTTGTCAGCCTTTTTAATATTTCTGTTGCTTCATTTAATGACTTAACCACATACAAATTATCATCATCAAAATTATGCTTTTTTATTCCCTTATATATGGGCAGAGTTCGTTTTTCCCCGATTAATATTACAGCATCACAAACGCTCGCAATACCTTCCCCGAATTTATAATTTTCTGTTTCCTCAATATCTCCTAATTCAATCATTCCGGGTGTTACAATTATTTTTCTTCTGTCCGCAAATGAATTTAACACTTCTAATGCAGCCTTTGCACCGTCCGGATTGGAATTAAATGCATCATCTATAACCAGCACCCCTGTTCCCTGGTCTATAAGTTTAAGTCTGTGCTCTACTGCTTCCAATTTAGAAATTCCTTTCGCAATTTCATCAAGGGATAAGCCTAAAGCGGAGGCTGTCGCCGCTCCGGCTAAAATATTGAGTATATTGTGTTTTCCTAAAAGCCTGGTTGTGCATTCAATCGTCCCTTGGCTGTTTATAGATAAAGAAAATGAAGACCCCTTGCTGTTAACTCTTATATTAGTGGCAAATACATCTGTTTCCTCAATATTTTCAATACCGTAAAGAAGTTTTTCCTTAAATGTTTTGTCCGCCAATTTCTTTACATGCTCATTATCATAATTAAATATTGCAATACCATCATCAGGTAAACTTTCTATAAGCTCATACTTGGTTCTCATAATATTGTCAATTGATTTGAATGTTTCTAA
>CAZTXR010000124.1:4412-5909 GCA_964617605.1 uncultured Clostridia bacterium
GTTTTCAATAGGATTTGCTAGGTAATTTGCCCCATACATATAGTATGCTGAAAAATAATAAATAATTGTTAATATTCCTGCCCAAGCAGGCATATATGCAATTAAATCCTTCGAAACAATTTGAAAAGCCAATAATATTATCAGCAAATCAAATAATATCAGAATAAATGAAATTCCATATAACCTCTTAGCTCTTTTTGTAAAAACCAAAGGTTTCTTATAAACTTCCTTTGACATAGAATTTAGAACTAAAAATATAAAGCTTACAATCGTATATGCTGCTAAAGCATACAAGGGTATTCTATTTCCCAAAGAGATAAATATTAAAATTAAGGAGAATAAGATTATAGAAACTGCATAAACCTTATCATCATTTGAGTGTATCTTATTTTTGTTACCTTCAACCCAATTCATGTATTTGTCGCTGTTGTAGCCTTCTAATTGAATTATATGAAGACTTTGCTTTAATTTAAGCCCGCATAAGGCCAACCAAAATATTAGGTAAAAAAATATTATAACATGCATCATATCGCTCCTAAATATCATCTTTTAAAAATACATTAATAACTGCTCTAAACTGGTCATAATTATCAACATAAGAATAATGGCCGGCTCCTTTTAATATCACAAGGCCACTGTCAGGGATATTTGCTTCCATTATCTTTCCCATATAAAGAGGCGTATCCTCATCGTTTTCTCCCCATATTAACAATGTAGGTACACGAATTAGCTTTAGTTCTTTAAGCAAATTATCATTTATTACCCTTACCATTGTTTGACGCATAATTCCGTTAGCATCCTTATAATCTTGTGAGCCATATCTTCTATAAAACTTCTGTATTTTTTCCTCTTTATTTTGTGCAGGTATTAACAAATAAATATTTTTTAATAATTTAAACCAGTATACCTTTATGTAATATTTCGCTGACCTTTTTGGAATTAATCCGGCACTGTCTATAAGTATCAATTTGTTGGCTATATTATACTTACTTGATAATACTATTGATATTCTTCCCCCGTGAGAATGACCAAATATTATTGAAATATTTAAATTAAGCTTCTGTATGAATTTGTATATGCATTCTGCATAATCGTATGAATTCCACGGGATATCAGGGATGCTGCTTTCGCCAAAACCCGGCAAATCAAGTATTATAACTCTGAATTTACTTTTTAAAATATTAAAAACAGGCATCATAGTTTGTATACTGCCACCCCATCCGTGCAGAAGTAAAACCGTTTTACCTTCTCCTTCATCTGTGTAGTTGATATTCACGCCGCTAATATCTATTTTCATGCCAACCCCCTCATATTACTTTGGGCATTAGTTAAATATTCCAAGCTAAAAAAACAGATTTACCACATATCTTTAAACAGCACAGTTTATATACAGTCATAAAAAATGATGATATATACTTTAATATTACACTGCTACTATATGTATATGTTAATTAATTGAAATGATTATACCATCTAAATTGTCCATCTGCAAGAAAA